>CAMKAQ010000024.1 GCA_946410525.1 uncultured Caryophanales bacterium
TACAATTGTACGAAAATTCTTCACTTTTCCTGTATGTGCGTGTATGATAATCACGTTGTCGCCCTCCCTAGGGGCCTCAACCGCATTTCTACGGTCTCCAATAATCACTTTGTGATTAACCGCACGGAGCGAGTCAAAAGCTAATAAGGAGGAACAAACATGTACGCCATTGTTGAAACTGGTGGTAAGCAGATCAAAGTCGAAGTCGGCGATAAGATTTTCGTCGAGAAACTTGATGCCGAAGCCGGAAAAGACGTCACCCTTTCCAAAGTCCTCTTCATCGGCGGCGAAACCAACAAAGTCGGCGATCCTTACGTCAAGGGCGCTTCCGTTGTTGCCAAAGTCGAGAAGCAGGGTTTAGGCAAGAAACTCGTCGTCTACCGCTACAAGAGCAAGGCCAATGTCCGCCGTAAACACGGCCACCGTCAGCCTTTCACTTGTTTGGTTGTTAAATCCATCAACGCCTAATGATAAAAGCTACGTTCGTCTATCGTGACAAAGACCTCAAATCCTTAACCGTCAAAGGACACGCGAATAGCGCGCCCTATGGCGAGGACTTAGTCTGTGCCGCCATCAGTGCGATCGTCGTCGGAGGCCTCAACGCCTATACCGATGACCCATCAATCTATGAGGCGAAAGTAGAGGAAGGCAATGTGGAGCTACTTGTCAAAGGCAAGCAAAGCATCCACGACCAGATCGTGAACGAAACGATCGAGTCCCAGATTAAAGATGTCGCAGCTTCTTACCCGAAGCACGTGACTCTAGAAAGGAAGAAGGAAGAATGAAATTCATCATTGATCTCCAATTATTCGCCTCCAAGAAAGGCGTTTCGAGCACCAAGAACGGCCGTGATTCCGCTGGCAGAAGACTTGGCGCTAAGGTCGGTGACGGTCAGCAGGTTCTTGCTGGCAATATCATCTATAGACAAAGAGGAACCCGTATCCATCCTGGCATCAACACCGCCAAAGGTGGAGACGATACCATCTATGCCCTTATCGATGGCACCGTTAAGTTCGAACGCGTCGGCAAGAAGGGAAAGAGAGTTTCCGTCTACGCCAACTAATTCGGCAAACACTGAACTTTAACGGGTCTTTCCATAAGGCCCGTTTTTGTTTCAATAAAACAAAAAAATCGTATAATAAGAAGACTATGAAACTTAGTATCGTCATCCCATGCAAAAGCCAGTCTGAAACCTGTTTCTCAAACATTCAGAAAATTGGCATCCCGTATTTCGATTCCTTAGGCATCGATTACGAGTTTTTGGTTGTTATAGATGGGAGTGACGAGAAGAACATCAGCCTTGCTGAGGTTTGGATCACCAAATTCGATCACCGCGTGAAAGTTCTTCCTTATGAAGACAAACTTGGCAAAGGCCATAACGTCAAACATGGCTTCCTTGAGGCCAATGGCGATTACATCATGTTTATGGACGCCGACTTCGCGACCGACCTCCATATCATGGAAAGAATCCTTCCTGTCATCGAAAAGCACGATGGATTCATTGCTTCTAGACGTTGCAAAGGCGCGAAGATCCTTGTCAAACAGACCCTTAAGAGACGTTTCGTCAGCTGGGTCAGCCGTATCCTCATCAGAATGCGTTTCCATCTTGGCTACTCCGAGACCCAGTGCGGTTTCAAGCTTTTCAGGAAGGATCTCGCGAAAGCTTTAGCGAAACATCAGATCATCGATGGCTTTGCCTTCGATGTCGAATATCTCTATTTCTGCCATTTGAATGGTTTTGACATTCAAGAGGTTCCTTGCGATTGGAACGATGGCGAGAAATCGACAATCGATAACGCCGCAAAGACTTCAATGAACTTTGTCGGCGATATGAAACGCATCAAAAAGAACAAAAAGAACTACATCCTTTCTTTAAAAGAAAAGGAATCATTAAAGAGGAAAGAGGCCTAATATGCTTATCGACCGTTGCGTAATCGAAGTCAGAAGCGGAAAAGGCGGCGATGGCTGCATCTCTTTTCTTCGTGACAAAAACACCGCAAAAGGTGGTCCAGATGGAGGCAATGGAGGCCGTGGTGGCTCCATTTATTTCCTTGGGAAAGCTAACTTAAACAACCTTTACAATTTTCGTCATTCCAGAACATTCATCGCTCAAGATGGCGAAAAAGGAATGAAGACAATGAGGTATGGCCATAACGCTGAGGACATCACCATTGAGGTCCCAGTCGGCACAATCGTAACCGAAGAATCGACCGGACGTGTTTTGGCCGACATCAAAGAAGAGGGACAGAAAGTCCTTGTCGCCAAAGGCGGACGCGGCGGAAGAGGCAACGCTTGCTTCAAATCCTCCCGTCATCGTATCCCGCGTATTGCCGAAAACGGACACCCAGGCGAAAAGAAGAGACTCATCCTTGAACTCAAACTTTTGGCCGATGCCGGTTTGATCGGCTTCCCAAGCGTTGGCAAATCGACTTTCCTTAATGTTGTCAGCAAGGCCAACGTCCCAACTGCAGACTATCCATTTACCACCTTGGTTCCAAACCTTGGTGTTTGTTATCTCAAAGACGGCAGAAGTTTCGTCCTTGCCGATATGCCAGGTCTTATCAAAGGCGCCCACGAAGGCAAGGGTTTAGGTATTCAATTCTTACGCCACATCGAAAGAACGAGGATTCTCATCCATCTCGTTTCCATGTCTGGAGAAAGAGATCCATATCAGGATTACCTTGCCATCAACGAAGAACTCAAAGCCTATGACGCTTTCTTGGAACAGCGTCCTCAGATCGTCGTCGCTTCCATGATGGATATGGAAGGGGCGGAAGACCTCAAGAAAAAATTTGATAAGAAACTCGGATTCGAATCAATCGCTTTATCGAGCCTTACCCATGAAGGCGTCGATAAGCTTCTCAAGAAAGCCATCGAACTTATCGAAGCCACACCAGAATTCCCAATCAAAGGCGTCAATGAGACCACCAAGATGAAGGTCTATGATGCCCGCGAGATCGAAGGAAAATCCGATTATCAGATCCTCCGTGGCGAAAACGGCTGGATCATCAAAGGAGAGAAAGTCGAACGCGACGCCGCTCTCATCAACACCACGACCGACGAAGGAATCGTCCGCCTAATCCGTTATCTCGACAATATCGGCATTGAGGAAAGACTTCAGGAAGTCGGTGCCCAAGATGGCGACAAAGTCCAGATTGGGGATTTCGTCTTCGATTACACGACTTGATATATCAAGTCATACGAATTTCCTGTATAATTAATCGATGAAAGAAAATAAATTGCTGATTCCGATACTCGCTTTAGTGGCGGTCGCCATCTGCTTTCTCCTTTTCTTACTATTCATCGCTGTTTACCGCTAGAAATGTATTACTCATTCACTGGAAAAATCGTCAACATTGACAAGGAAAGTGTCGCTATCGCTTTGCCTAGTGGCATCGCCTATGAGCTTTTGGTTGCCCGTACCTCGGATTTCGCATATGAAGAGGAAGCGACCGTTTATGTTCACGAGGTCTTCAATGAGAACGATCATTACCTTGTCGGCTTTAAAGACAAATTAGAGAAAGAGGCTTTCGAATCCCTTATCGAAGTCAAAGGCATTGGACCTAAGACCGCTATCGTTGCATTGGGTGCAACCAATCCTAATGACCTTATGAAGGCCATCGCCGCGAACAACACAACATTCCTTAAAAAGCTTCCTGGCATCGGACCAAAAGCCGCAGCCCAGATCATACTTGATCTCAAAGGCAGACTCGCCGATATGGGTGGTGGTTCCAAAGCCAATCCAAATCAATATGACGAAGTGAGGGAAGGCCTCAAAGCCCTTGGCTTCAAAGTCAAAGCCATCGATGACGCGCTTGCCTCGATCAATGAGCCAGGACTCTCTAATGAAGAGGTCCTTCGTAAAGCCCTAAAGAAACTCAAATAATTATGAGAAAGAGCGAAAAGAAAGAATCCGAGCGCCTTCTTGATGCAAGAAGAGAGAGCGGCGACAACGCGACCGACATCACTTTGCGTCCAAAGGACCTCAAAGAATATGTTGGTCAGGACGCCCTTAAAAAGAACCTTAGTGTCTTTATCGGAGCCGCGAAGAAAAGAGAAGAATGCCTTGACCACGTTTTGCTTTATGGCCCCCCAGGCTTAGGCAAAACCACCTTGGCTTACGTCATTGCCAACGAAATGGGTGGCAACATCCGTGTCGTTAATGGCCCATCTGTTGAGAAAAGCGGAGATTTAGCCGCCATTTTATGCGACCTTGAACCCGGCGATATCCTTTTCATTGATGAGATCCATAGGCTTCCAAGACAAGTCGAAGAAGTTCTTTATGGCGCGATGGAAGATTTCCAACTCTCCATCATGATCAATAGGGACGGCGCTGCAAAATCCCTTAACATGGCTTTGCCTCCGTTCACGCTTGTGGGCGCAACTACACGCGCTGGCGATTTGTCCTCGCCTCTTCGTGCCAGATTCGGAATCAGCGCAAAGATAGATTTCTATAATGAAGAAGAAATTGGCAAAATCATCGAAAGAACCTCGAAGGTTCTCGGAATGCCAATCGATAAAAAAGCAGTGGAGCTCTTGGCGAAAAGAAGCCGTGGAACCCCACGTATCGCAAACCGTATTTTCAAGAGAGTCCGTGACTTCGCCTCTTTTGAAGGGTTAAACAGAATCGATGTCGATCTCGCAAACAGAGCGCTTGAGGCTCTCAAGATCGATGACCTTGGTCTCGATGATGTCGACATCAAATACCTCAAAGCCATCATTGAGCGTTTCAATGGAGGCCCGGTCGGCTTAGAGAGCATCGCCTCATCTATTGGCGAAGAAGTCACTAATTTGGAAGACGTTTATGAGCCATATCTTTTGATGATTGGTCTCATCAATAGAACACCTCGCGGCCGCGAAGCGACCGCCAAGGCCTACGATCACCTGAAAATCACCCATGATTGGTCACTCTTTTAATCCTATTTGGCCTAAAAGTGTTTTTTCTCTTGTGCGTACGCTCGCGTATGGGGTAGACTTATAAACGCTTGCTAAACACAATTTTTTTGTGCAGTGCAAATGGTTGGAGGATTATTATGCGGAGAACATTAGCCTATTTGTTCCTTGGCGCCTCTTTGCTCCTCGGGGTTGGTGCGACCATCACCTCGTCTTTGAGCAAAATGGATACTGACGTTTCCTATGGAAGCGGCAAGGATTTATATTTCCGTATTTCAGACAAAGGCAGCACCTACGAAGGTGTCAGCACCGACACTTATGTCGAAGACGATAACTATTACGCCGTCAATGAAGTCGCGAAGGAAATCGAGAGTCGTCTCGAGTTCTGGGACATCAATGCGACCGTTGCCAAAGAAGGTTACAGCACCATCAAGGTTTCTGTCCGTACTCAGGGCAGCGACGAAGTCGAGTATTCCTATCTTCAGACTTATTTAGCCTATAGTGGACAGCACGTCACCGTCGAAGCCGGTACTACCGACGAAGACGCCATGACCGAAGCTCCAAACAGCGTCGATTTCGCTGACAACGGCTTATTCGAAGAAGGAACCAACGCTGAGATCACTTACGTTAACACCGTTCCAGTCGTCACCGTTCCTGTTAAAGAAGCGTTCCAGGGTGAGAACGGAAAGCTCAATGAGCTTATCAAGTTCTGCACCGATCATACCGTCCAAGAGGAAAAAGACGATGAAGGAAACGTTACCACTCCAGGTAAGTCCTGCCTCTTAGTCCTCTGGCATCACAAACAAGAAGCCGATAGCTACGCTGCCGTTCAGAACAAAGGCACCGAAGACTACACTCCAAACATGGCTTCCCGTCTTCTCTTTGGTGAAGACGCCACCAACGCTTGGTATGTCGATCAGGCCGACTCTGACAACAACTACAAGAAGCTTCAGCTCATCCCATCCAGCGCCGCTATCAAAGATGGCAGCTACGATGCCAGCAAAGCCAATGCTGCTTACAAAGCCGCTAAGTTCTACCGCGATATCCTTAACGCCAAAGAATACAACTACGATGTCACCTTCGCATATTCGAGCGTCGTGACCGCTGGCGTTGACCCACTCACCCGTGCCGGTGATTGGCATCTCTCCATCAACTTCGGTCCAAGTGCCATCGCTTCTCTTGTCGCTTTGGTCATTGGAATCGTCATCATCTCTGTCTTCTATCGCTTTGGCGCCGTTGCCATTCTTGGCAATGCTGCTGTTGCGGTTGAAGCTGCTATCCTCTTATTTGCTTACTTCAGCGCTCAATTTGGTATCGGCGCTCTTGCCGGTTTCGGTCTTGGCGCGATTGTCACTGCCTTTGGTGGAATCTATTACTTCCACAAAGTCAAACAGCAGCTCTATGAAGGACGTACCCTCAAGAAAGCTCACCAGGAAGCTTCGAAGAAAGCCCTCTGGCCAACCCTTGATATCTCCATTATTTCGATCGTTATTGGCGTTTGCCTCTATGGCTTCGTCCATTCAACCATCGGAAACCTTGGCCTTGCTCTTACCTTAACCTCCGCCTTTGGCTTGGTTCTTAATCTTATCCTTCTTCGTATCGAAGGCTGGCTCCTTGCCAACGACCAAGACAGCGAAAAACATCTCAAAGCCTTCTTTGGTGTTGATCCAACCAAGGTTCCAAATGCCTTAAAAGATGAGAAACAGTCCTACTATGGCGCTCTCGCTAACAAAGACTTCGAAAAGCACAAGAAGCCATTCATGATTGGCGCTCTTGCTCTTATCATTGCCGCCATCGCCGGCGTCTCCATCATGAGTGCGACCATCGGTGCCTTCAACTACAGCGGCGCCTACGACAACACAACCTCGATCAACGTCGAATACTGGATCAACAGCGAATCCTTCTCCACCAAGAAGCTTGCTGACAAGCAGCAGGTCATGGACGACTTCCTCTCTCTTATCGAATACGATAACCAGAGCATCGGAAAACTCACCACCGAAGAAGACATCACCCTCGAGACCAGACAGGTCTATCTCAACGAGGATGAGATCACTTACACCGTTTACAATTTCGAAATCCCTCTCAGCGTTTACTTCGATGAAAAGGACTCTTCTAAGACCTTCACCGTTAACGGAACCGCCTTCAATAGCCTCAACCAGGCCGTTAAAGAAGCCGTTGATACCTTCACCGCCGACAATAGCGTCTACGCTAGCGCCAACACCGTCTTCTACCAGGCTGGCACACCAAACCTTGGAACCGTCTACCTTGGAATTGGCGTTGGTGTTGCAATCGCCTTTGTCTACCTTATCTTCAGATTTGGTCTTGCCCGTGCCTTCGTTTCCTCTGTTATCTCGCTTGGTTCAAGCGTCTTGACCGTTGGATTCTTCGCACTCACGAGACTCCCAGTCACTCCGCTTGCCTCAATCGGAGCCGCCTTGGCTGGCTTAGCTGCCTTATACGTCGCTCTCTTCACTCTTAATAGAGCGAAGGAAATCGTCAAAGATTCCCGTGAGCGTGATAAGAGCGCCCTTGAGTTCAAGAACAACTGCCTTGTCAAAGCTAATGCTGAAGAAGCCGTTGAAATCATCGTGTTCTCCTCGATCATGGCTGCGCTTTGCTTAGCTCTTGCCATCATCGGACCACGTGAATACGCCGTCATATTCGTCGGTGCTCTCCTTGGCTTAGCCTTCTCGGTCGCCGCGACACTCTTCACCCTTGTTCCAGCGAGCAAATTCCTCAGCGTCTACATCAAGAGAGCTAGCGATTCCGTTGCTGCCAGCCACAAGAAGGCGCAGGAAGAAAGACGCGCTAACGAAAAGAACAACCGCCGCAAAGGCAGTGAACCAGAAGAGGCCATCTTCATCGGTATCAACGATTAATGGAAGGCTTGCTCGAGCGTTTGCTCAATTACTACAGTCTTTCGAGGGAGGAGTATGAGAAACTCATACTTCCTCCTTCTTTTCGTTCAATCCCTTTGATCGGTGATCACCCAATCGTCAAGCAGGCCATTGAGCGTTTGGCCAAAGCCCGTGACTCTCACGAGAAAGTCCTTATCTATGGCGATTACGACGCTGACGGTGTTTGCAGTGCCTCAATCTTGCTTAGATCCTTTAAGGAATTCGGAATCGACGCCAGCGGTTATCTCCCTTCGAGATATCTAGACGGCTATGGTTTAACCGTCGAGAACGTCAAGAAGATCGCCGCTAAAGGATTTTCCTTTATCTTTACTTGCGACAATGGCGTTACGGCCCATGACGCGCTTAAATGCGCCAAAGAGCTTGGCGTTGACGTCGTCGTCCTCGATCACCATGAATTCGATGACGTGAAGCCTGAATGCGATATCGTCATCCATCCTGAGACTCTCTCCTACGGAGAATACCCAATCAGCGCCGGATATCTTTCGTTCTTGTTTAGCGTCGCTCTATTAGGGAAAGTCGACAATTACCTTCTTGTCCTTGGGGCAATCTCAACGATCAGCGACATGATGCCGATCAGAGGCCATAACCGCGAACTCGTGAGGCTCATGTTAGACATCATCAACAAAGAACCGCCTGAGGTTTTGACCTTGCTCACGGATAAACGTCACTTCGATGTCTCGACCTTCCAAATGGAAATCTGCCCAAAGATCAATGCGGTGGGAAGATTAGAAAAAGGAACCGAGGTCAATAGGCTCCTTCATTACTTTGCTAACGACCTTACGGACAGAGGCGCGCTCGCGCGTTATCTGAACGACGTGAATGAGAGAAGGAAAGAAGTTACTAAAGAAGCAGAGGAAACGATTGAGATTAACGAGAATGACAGCGCCATCATTGTGAAGGCGGATATGCCTGAAGGCCTTAATGGCCTTCTCGCCTCAAAACTCCTCGCCATGTATAAAAAGCCGGTTTGCGTTTTCTCGGAGATGAATAAGAACCCAGAAGTTCTCGTTGGCTCTTTGAGAAGCGAAGAGGGCTTTGATGTCGTTAAAGCTTTGGATGATGTTAGAGTTCCTTTGCTCAGTAAAGGCGGTCATCCGTTTGCGGCAGGGGTCAGCATCAACGAGAAAGATTTCGAAGCGTTTAAGAAGGACATGCTCTTCTCGGCGTTGAAGCATAAGTTCTCTCCAAAGAAACAAAGCGGCATTCCGTTGCTTTTAAGCGAGTGTAACATGCAAAGTTACCGATTAATCGAAACTTTCGGTCCATTTGGCTTTAACTGGGAAACTCCTAGATTTCTACTAAAAGACTTAGACCCGAAAACCTTCACATACATAAAA
>CAMKAQ010000025.1 GCA_946410525.1 uncultured Caryophanales bacterium
TCGGAAACGTCAAAGCGAACTTCAAAACCATTACCTCTTTCCTTCAGGATGCTCTTAACGCTGAGATGATGGGTCTAGATTACAAGGCCTATGTCGAGCATTTCGAAAACCTTAGCAAATATGAGCTCAAAAAAGAAATTCAAGCGGATTTTGCAGGGGATAATGCAGTAAAACTAATGACAATTCACGCTTCAAAAGGCCTTGAATTCCCAATCGTGTATTGTCCAAACCTCGTCCGTAAATTCAATAACGACGACGCGAGAAGCTACTATCCTGTCTCAAAGAAATACGGCATCCTTTTGCCAAAGAACAGGACCGACGATTATTCGGGTAACTTCCTATACTCGCTTTTCAAGGAAGACGAGACCTCTAAGGGCGCCAGCGAATACATGAGACTCTTCTATGTTGAGCTGACCCGTGCTTCGAACCAAATCATCTTCGTCTCCCCAGCAAATTCCGGAGAGTCCTTTGAAGCGGTCCAAGTCGACGCTTCAGGAAAGAAGGTCCTCACGAGAACGAAGAAAGATGCGAACGGGAAAATAGAATATAGCGTCGTGGTCCCAAAGACCTTCAACCAGTTCTTGATCACCGCAGGCAAATCCTATTTAGCTGGAATCATTGATTACAAGACCGCTAAGACGGACAAACCTGTTCCATTCGCCAAGATGATTGAGATGGAGCATTTCGATACACCGGTTCTCAAAAAGATTGATCTCCCGGCTGAAGAAGTAGAGGAGAAGAAAGCGTCCAAAACCTCATTCACCCCAATCAACGAAGCCGCGGCCCAATACGGTTCCCATATGCACCGTCTCCTTGAACTCGTTTCATTTAAGAACAAAGACGCCTCGTTCATCAAAAATGCCGCCGAAAGAGCCAAGATCGAGAAACTCTTCGGCCATTCCATCTTTGATGACCTTTCAGACTACAAGGAGTTCCACGAATACGGATTCATCGACGACGTTAATAACCTAAGGGGCTCAATCGACCTTCTCCTTGTGAAAAAAGGCGAGAAAGCCATGATCATCGATTACAAAACGAAGTCGCTCGATGATGAGGCCTACGCCAAACAATTAGGGCTTTATAAGCAATATGTTGAGAGGGTTTTCGGTCTAAAAGCCGAAACCTATCTCCTTTCGATTTCGGAAAACATACTAAAAGTAGTAGAATAACGTCATGGCCGAGAAAAAGATCACCAAAGAAAACTTCGCTCAGCTCTTAGAGACGATCCACGCCCCAAAGAGTCTGAACTTTGATTTCCTCTATCAAGCATTCCTTGACTCTTTGGAGTCAGACGAATCAATCAAAGAGGAATCTTCTTTCGTCAGCAAGATGAATCTCAACCCTCTTCAGGTTCTTCTTTATCTCGTCAATGAGCATTCCTTCTATCTCATCACTCACCCAGAGAAAAAAGAAGCGGACCTCATCCAAGATGAGAAGTATGAGCAGCTTCTTCTTTCCATCACTCTCGACAAATATTACACGAACGAGCATTTGGCCTACCGTAACCAAAACTTCTCGAACCGTTTCACCCCAACGATCTCAACCTTGACCCTATATCTCAACTTCGTCCTTGGCATGCTTAGCCGCTACCCACAGGGCAACCCAAACGAGACCCTTGTCATCGATGTCATGAAGAAGGGGTTCTCGATGGCCCAGTGCATCGTCAATCTTCTTGAAAACGGCTACGAAACCGAAGCCTTTTCCACTTGGAGAACTCTTCACGAGAATGAGTGCATCCTCCAGGTCTTAGTCTCTTATGGCAAACCTGTCATGGATGCTTATGTCGCCCACATGAAATACGCGGTGGCCTTCCGTGGTGGTTTAGGCTCAAAAGAAGAAACCGATCAGGTCTTCGCCTCCATCAAAGAAGGCATGAAAGAGAATGACCTCAAGTCGAAAGACATGAAGCGTTTCATCGAATATGGTTGGCTTGCCGCCATCCCAGACGTGAAGATGGGAAGAATCCCTGATTTCAAATTCAATTTCCGCGATGGCGTCGAAAGATGCGCCAACTTACGTCAGTATTCAAAGGTCTATGAGATGTCGAGCGAGATCGCCCATTCCTCGCCTCTTCTCATCTATAGCCGCAAGACCTATTTCTACCTCGTCACCATCCTCAACCTCTACGAATCCTTCTTCAGGCTTGAGAAGATCTTCAAAACCCTCTATTTCGCGAACATCCCAGATGAAGCGCAGAAACAATATCTCCAGATGCAGAGCCTCTATTACGGGGAGCTGCTCTCCTGCTATAAATTCGAGAAAGCCCGATTAGACGGAATGGTCAAGTCTGGCTCTGTTGAAAAAGACGAAAAGTAAAGAGGAAGTCCGTATTTCTTTATTGATAAAACAAAGAAATAGGCTCCTTTTTTTGTGGCTTTTTCCCTAATAGGGAAGTAAAGTATACTAGTTAAATATCCCTTTTTGAAATATGGTTGAAAAATATCTCAAATTAAACGAAAACCAGAAAACCATCTTCTGGCTTGCCGTCATCGGCGCTGTTGTCTTCATCGGACTCTGTCCGTTATTCTTCTTTTACGAGATCAAAGGCTACTCTTACCCAATTGGTTGGGTCTTAGGAACCCTTGCTGAGATCCTTTCCTTCTGGACCATCATCAAGATGAGCGAAGCCGCGATTCCACAGGAAAAAGGCGCTGACCCAAAGGCGCTCAACATCGTCTTCTATATCGCCTTAAGATTCATTCTCTATATCGTTGTTCTTACTGTCGCCGCCATCTGTACCTTCACCACTTGGTTCGGCGCTTTCAGCTTATTCAACTTCTGGACGACCTTCGCTGGTCTCCTTCCAGTCCAGATTTACCTTTTCGTAAGGCACTTAAAGAGAGGATAAAGCGGTGAATTTCCTAACCGTTTTCGATAGAGTCACTAGCGCAACATCCCATTCCTTCGAGGACAAAATGGAATCGATGTTCCATTGGGATGGTTGGGCCTCGATTGACGCCCCGCTCGTCAGCTCGCTTTTCGTCATGCTCCTTCTTGCCGTCATCGGCGTAGTGGTGGGCGTGAGAGCCAGGATCGCTCTTAAGAACAAAGAGTATCTAGAGAAACCAAAGGGCATCATGTTCTTCGCTGAGCTCTATTACAACATGTGCAACAACTTCGCCTCCTCGAATATGGGCGAAACCCATTCCGAATGGGGCGGATATTTCTGGACCCTTTTCGCTTACCTTTTCATCGGATTCAATATCTCCCTCTTTGGGCTCCCAAGCCTTGTTGATTGGCTCGCTTGCCCGCTATGCCTTGCGATCATCATGTTCACGATCATCCAATTCCAGGGACTTAGGTATTCGAAGCTTGGCTATTTCCACCGTTACGTGGAGCCGATCTTCATCTTCCTCCCTGTCAACCTCATCACCATGTGGGCGCCAATCGTCTCGACCACGATGCGTATGTTTGGTAACTGCCTCTCAGGCACCATTCTTGTTACGCTTCTGCAATGGGCTCTAAGCAACGCTTCAAGCGGAATCTTCGACCTCTTCGGCGTGGTCGGTACCATAGGTACCTCATCTTTCTGGAATGACCCAGGCTGGACGAGCATCTTCCTCGCCCCATTCCCTGTCGGTATTCTCAATTCTTATTTCTCCTTATTCTCAGGGTTCATCCAAACCCTGGTCTTCACAACCCTTTCGGCCATTTGGATTTCGCAAGAAATGCCTCAGCCTGAAGAAAAGAAAAAGGAAGAGAAACTTCCTGAGCCTGAGGTTAGGCCGCTTGTGATCGAAGGATAAGGTCAATAGTTCATACAAGGAGGAAAAAATATGAACGCTGGTTTATGTGCAATCGCTGCCGCCATCGCAGTCGGCATGGGCTGCCTCTCCGCTATCGGTGAAGGCTTGATCTGTTCCCATTCCATCGATGGAATGGTCAGAAACCCAGAAATGGCAGGCAAGCTCCGCACCAACATGATGGTCGCGGTCGCTCTTGACGAGTCAACCGCTATTTACGCGCTTGTCGTCTCTCTTCTCATCCTCTTCATGATGGGTCTTCCAGCTCTTAACAAAGGCATCTAAGATAAGGACCTTTAAGGATGAACGGATTAGGAATCACAGTATACGATTCTTCAGCCCCTTTCACCGTTGAGGACTTCTTGGACAAACTCTTTCCTAACTTTTGGAGTTTGCTCATCAACCTCATCGCGTTGATCGTCCTTTTCGTGTTCCTTTATCACATCGCCTACAAGCCGGTTAAGAAATACCTCGACGCCAGAAAGAACTACGTGGAAAAGAACATTCGTGACAGCGAATCCTCGAAAGCCATGTACGAAAAGAAAGTCGCTGAAAGCGAAACCATGATCTCCGAAGCCCGCAAAGAGGCAACGGACATCATCGCCAAAGCCAAAAGTGACGCCGAAGTCAGCGCCGAGGGCATCATCAAAAACGCCAAAGAGCAAGCCGAGGCCCGCCAAAGAGCGGCCGATGAGGCGATCGCTCAGGCCGAAGAGAAATCACGTCGCGCCATCAGAGAAGAAATCGTCAATGTCGCCCTTGATGCCTCGAAAGCCGTCCTTGGCCGTGAAGTGAACAAAGAGGATAACGCCAAACTCGTCGACGAATTCGTCGAGAGCGTGGACGAATAAGGAGAATAAATGAGGGGAGCGGAAGCAAACGCATACGCCGCCGGCCTTTATGAGCTGGCACTTGAGGTGAAGAAAGTCCCTTCTTTCCAAAAGGAAATGAAGGAAGTCCTCAGCCTCTTCAGGGATAACCCTGAGCTTTTGGAAACCCTTTCCTCATATTCATTGCCTGAGGAATCGCTTAACACCCTCGTTGACAAGACCTTCGGGGGATTAACAAACAAAGAGATTCCAGCTTTCTTGAAGCTCTTGATGCTAAAGCATGAGATTCTCCATTTTGAGGAAATCGCCTCCTCGTTCAATGGGCTTTGCAATGACTTTAGCGGAGTCAAGGAAGGAATCGTCTATTCGGCGGAGAAACTCTCAGAAGCTGAAATCAAAAAGATCGAGAAATCCATCGGGGAAAGACTCTCCTCGAAGGTTGAGCTCGAAAACCACGTCGACCATCGTCTTATCGGCGGCGTGAAAGTATATGTGGATGACAAAGTCTTTGACGGGACCATCCTTGGGAAGGTTGAGCGTTTACGCAGCACCCTTCTCAAAACAGACGGAGGAAAGATATGAAACTAAACCCCAGTGAGATAAGCGCTCTCATCAAGGAGCAGATCAAGGGATATGAGAACCTTGTCGAGAGCAGCGACGTAGGCACCGTCATCGCAGTCGGCGATGGCATTGCGACAATCTATGGCCTAAAGAACGCCATGCTCGGTGAGCTTCTTCTTTTCCCTAACGACGTCTATGGCATGGTCATGAACCTCAATCTCGATGATGTCGGCGCCGTCCTTTTAGGAAGCGACAGACAAATCAAAGAAGGCGATACCGTCAAACGCACCCACAAAGTCGTCGAGGTCCCAGTAGGGGATGGACTCCTTGGCAGAGTCGTCTCTCCTTTAGGCCTCCCTCTTGATGAAGTTGGACCAATATCCTATGCAAAAACGCGTCCAATTGAAAGAATCGCTCCTGGCGTCATGACCAGGAAATCCGTCAATACCCCTCTCGAAACCGGCATCAAAGCCATCGATTCCATGATTCCGATCGGCCGTGGTCAGCGTGAGCTCATCATCGGCGACCGTCAGACTGGCAAGACCTCCATTGCCATCGACACCATCGTGAATCAGAAAGGCAAGAACGTTAAGTGTGTCTATGTCGCGATCGGTCAGAAGAACTCAACCGTCGCTGGAATCGTTGCCAAACTCAAAGCCAGAGGCTGCTTCGATTACGTTACTGTTATCAACGCAAGCGCCTCCGAGCCAGCCCCTCAGCAATATGTCGCCCCATTCGCGGGCATGGCCATGGCTGAGGAATGGATGGAAAACGGTGAGGATGTCCTCATTGTTTTCGATGATTTAAGTAAGCACGCCGTCGCATACCGCGCCCTCTCTCTTCTCTTGAGAAGAGCCCCAGGACGTGAAGCCTACCCAGGCGACATCTTCTATCTTCATAGCAGACTCCTTGAGAGAGCTTGCAAACTCTCCAAAGACTACGGCGGTGGCTCCATCACCGCTCTCCCAATCGTTGAGACCCAGGCTGGTGATATCAGCGCCTACATCCCAACGAACATCATTTCCATCACCGATGGTCAGATCTTTTTAGTGAGCGACTTCTTCGCTTCCGGCCAGCGTCCTGCTGTCGATTCAGGTCTTTCCGTCAGCCGTGTTGGCTCAAGCGCTCAGATCAAAGCCATGAAGCAGGTTGCCTCATCCTTAAAGATCGAACTTGCCAACTACCGTGAGAACCTTAGCTTCTCCCAGTTTGGAAGTGATTTAGACGCCGAGACCAAGCGTATCCTCACCCATGGTGCGGTTGTCACCGAAGCCCTCAAACAAGTCAACTGGGCCCCAATGAACATGATCCGCGAGATCATCGAGCTCTTCGCGGTCAATAAGAAGTTCCTCGATGACCTCTCTCTCCCAGAGGTCAACCCATTCCTTTCCGAGATGTATCAGTACATTGAGGATTCCCATAGGGAAATCATCGACGAGCTTAATGAAAAGAAAGCCTTCACCGATGAGCTTAACGAGAAACTCGCTAGCGCCATCAAGGAATACAAGAAAACCTACGAACTCAAAAAGGAAGCGACTAAGTAACAATGCCTGGCTCATTAAGCAAAACCAAACATAGGATCTTAGCCATCCAAGGGACGGAGAAGACCACAAAGGCGATGGAGCTCATCGCCACGGTCAAAACCAAACGTCTCAGGGATGCCTTCGAGAAGAGCAACTTCTACATCGAAGAATACCAGAACCTCATGGGGATGCTTTTCAACCACGACAAAGAGACCATGTCTCACTATGGTTGCCTCAACAAAGGCGACCTCCCAACCCTCTATATCGTCATCTCTTCGAACATGGGTCTTTGCGGTGCCTATAACAGCAACCTTTTCAAGTACGCTGACTCGATAATCAAGCCAACTGATTACATCGTCCCGATTGGCGCAAAAGCCATCCATCACTACGAGAGAAATGAAAAATACCTCAATATTGTCAGGGATTTTATGGAAGCGGACCTCGATTTAGACATGGAGAAGCTGCGCTCGTTCTGCCTCAAACTCAAGGATGAGTTCAATAGTGAGAAGTACAAAAACATCTGCATCATCTTCACCCATTACATCAACTCGATAACCTTCACCCCGTTAACCTTCCAGTTCCTCCCAGTCCAAATCACCCCGAAGAAGTGGAAGAACGAATCCTATTGCCCTCCGATCTTCGACGAGGAGCCTAGGACCCTCATCCATTCGCTTATGCCTGATTACCTCACAAGCGTGCTCTACGGGCGCCTGCTTGAAAGTGAGCTAAGCGAGCAAGCCTCAAGAAGAACGGCGATGGATAACGCTAACGACAACGCGGATGAGTTACTTGAGAAACTCAACATCGAATATAACAAAGCCAGACAAAACGCCATCACCCAGGAAATCACCGAAGTGGTGGGTGGGGCAAATGCCCACGAATAAAAAGGAGGAGAAGCCAGCAAAAGAAAAAGAACTAATCGGCAAAGTCGTCCAAGCTGTCGGACCGGTCATTGACGTCCGTTTCCCAGACAAGCACCTTCCTGCCCTTTTGACGGCTCTCAAAATCAAACTCAAAGATGACAGCATCCTTACCTGCGAGGTCATGCAGCACATCGGTGACGACACCGTAAGAAGCGTCGCCATGGGTGCGACTGAAGGCGTCGAGCGTGGCATGGAAGCCATCGATACCGAAGCGCCTATCAGCGTCCCAGTAGGACCATGCACCTTAGGCCGTATGTTCAACGTCCTTGGCGAGCCAATCGACGATCTTGGCGGAGACTTCTCTAAAGAGGAACACGATCCAATTCACCGTCCAGCCCCATCCTTCTCCGAACAAAAGGTCTCTAACGACATCCTTGAGACCGGCATCAAAGTCATCGACCTCCTTTGCCCATACGCCAAAGGCGGAAAGATCGGTCTTTTCGGTGGTGCGGGCGTTGGCAAAACCGTCCTCATCCAAGAACTTATCAGCAACATCGCGAGCGAGCATAACGGCATCTCCGTCTTCGGAGGCGTCGGCGAAAGAAGCCGCGAAGGCAATGACTTATATTTCGAAATGAAGGAGAGCGGAGTCCTTAAGAACACCGCCCTTTGCTTCGGTCAGATGAACGAACCTCCGGGAGCCAGAATGCGTGTTGGCCTCAGCGCCCTCACGATGGCTGAATACTTCCGCGACAAAGAACACAAAGACGTTCTTCTCTTCATCGACAACATCTTCCGTTTCACGCAAGCCGGCTCCGAGGTCAGCGCCCTTCTTGGACGTATGCCAAGCGCCGTCGGATATCAGCCAACCTTAGCCACTGAGATGGGCCAGCTCCAGGAGAGAATCACCTCCACGAATGCTGGTTCTATCA
This sequence comes from uncultured Caryophanales bacterium, assembly GCA_946410525.1. Classification (GTDB taxonomy): domain Bacteria; phylum Bacillota_I; class Bacilli_A; order RFN20; family CAG-826; genus UBA4951. The sequence goes on from CAMKAQ010000025.1 coordinate 8,453, forward strand.
CCTCAGTCCAGGCTGTCTACGTCCCTGCTGACGACCTTACCGACCCAGCCCCAGCGACCACCTTCTCCCATCTTGATGCGAGAACCATTCTTGATAGAAACATCGCCGCTTTAGGCATCTACCCAGCCGTCGACCCGCTCGAATCCTCTTCGAACATGCTTGACCCAGCCGTCGTTGGCAAAGAGCATTACGAAGTCGCCCGTGGCGTCCAGAAGCTCTTACAGCGTTACAAAGAGCTCCAAGACATCATCGCCATTCTTGGCATCGATGAGCTCGGTGATGAGGATAAGGCCGTCGTCGCAAGAGCTAGACGCGTCCGTAACTTCCTCTCCCAGCCATTCCACGTTGCCGCGAACTTCACCGGCTTCGAAGGAAGATACTGCACAATCCAAGAGACCATCCACTCATTCAAAGAGATCCTTTCTGGCAAATACGATTCCCTCCCAGAGTCCGCTTTCATGTATTGCGGCACCATTGAGGACGTCGTCGAGAAAGCCAAGAAGATGGAGAGCCAGGAATAATGGAA
>CAMKAQ010000026.1 GCA_946410525.1 uncultured Caryophanales bacterium
GACGAATTCGCCACCTCTAGCGATGGCGACGAATTTGCCGATTATGAGCTTGTCGCCCATAAAATCGTAGTGGTGGGTGACGTGTTTCTCAAAGGACTCTGGCCCCTCGTCCATGTCATCGTAATACGAATAATCGCCAACGATGATGTTTGGCCTCGTAATCACGCTTTTGATATAGCAAAACGTTTTGAATTGGGCGTTTGGGTAAATAGGTTTGATCTCTTTTTCCATATCAATATGATAGCAAACAAAAGAAAAAAGGACTGACTTTCGTCAATCCTGATTTTTCCATTTGGTGACCTGTACGGGATTCGAACCCATGAATGCATGCGTGAAAGGCATGTGAGTTAAGCCGCTTCTCCAACAGGCCATAAATGGCGCTCGCTATAGGGCTCGAACCTACAACACCCTGGTTAACAGCCAGGTGCTCTGCCATTGAGCTAAGCGAGCGTCATAAGCGCTGAAAGGCGCACGGATAATAATAATGAGAGAAAGTCGTTTTTGCAACTAGAGAATTACGATTTCCCGCCTAATTCCTTATAATCATTGGTATGGATACCAAACTAGAGGAGATCAAGGCTCTCATTAAGGATTCGAAACGCATCGTCTTCTTAGGCGGGGCAGGGGTCTCGACCGCTTCCGGAATTCCTGATTTCCGTTCCCCAGCCGGCTTATATAAGATTCATTCCGAATATGGCGTCTCTTATGAGACGATGCTTTCGCACACCTACTTCGAGTACCATACGGAAACCTTCTATGATTTCTATTGGAAGACGATGGTGGCCAAGAATGCCAAGCCAAACAAAGCCCATATCGCTTTGGCGAATTACGAGAAAGCCGGGCACCATATCGCCATCATCACCCAGAACATCGATGGCCTCCATCAGGAAGCGGGCTCAAAGAGAGTCTACGAAGTCCATGGTTCAACCAAACGCTATAACTGCGTTGACTGTGGCCGTCACTATGACATCGACGACATCCCAAACATCGGCATCCCTCATTGCCCTGAATGCGGGGGAGTCATCAAACCAGACGTCGTCTTATATGAAGAGCCTCTTAATGAAGATGTGGTGGAATCCGCCCTCACTGAGCTAAGATTCGCTAACTTCCTCATTGTTGGAGGCACATCCTTAAACGTCTATCCTGCCGCAGGAATGATCGATTATTTCCAAGGCGGGCATACCCTCTTAATCAATAAAGAGCCGACCCCACGTGACTCATTCTTTGAATACGTGATCCATGACGACGTCGGCAAAGTCCTCGAGGAGCTTCTTTCATGAGCCATCCTTTCAAACATCTACGAACAATCCTTAAACACCGCCACCAAGTCATTAGGAATGGCTGGCACCTTGGCATCTTTTGGCATTGCCTTGGGCATGACCTTAGCAAATTCGGGAGAACCGAGTTCAAAGTGGGCTCCACCTACTACGTAGGCACCCATTCGCCAATCTATGAGCAACGTCTCTGCAATGGCTATTTCTCTAGCGCTTGCCAACATCACACAAGAAGGAACAAGCACCACTGGGAATATTGGACCGACTTCTTCAAGGGCAGGATCATCGCCAAAAACATGCCGTATAAATACGCTCTCGAATATGTCGCAGACACTTTGAGCGCCTCAAAAACCTACGACCCGGAAAACTTCAAAGGCAGCACGACCTTAGAGTATTTCAACCGTAACTCATCGCATTATTACCTAACCGACACCACTGAGGAATTCATTAGATGGTGCCTGACGGAATACGCGGAAAACGGCTGGAAAAACCTCAATAAGAAGAACACAAAGAAGATATATAATGAAATCGAAGCAAAGCATCCGAAGACCAAGATATTCGACGTCATGAAATCCCTCGGAGATTTGCCTCTTCTAAAAGAAGGTATATAATCAGCGCTATGGCAAACAAAAATAAAACCATCGTCATCGGCGTAGGTAGGCTCGGAAGCGGCATCGCCAACCGTGCCGCCGCCAAAGGTCAGGACGTCATCGTCGTCGACCCTAACCCAAAGGCTTTCTATAGCCTTGATGACACTTTCAGCGGATTCAAAGTGAATTCCGATTCCACCGACATGTTTGCTCTTGAAGAGCATTGCGACATCAAAACGGCAGGACAAGTCGTCATCGTCACCGGAGACGATAACGTCAACCTTTTCCTTGCCTATGTCTGTTCGCTTGTCTATGCCGTCCCACGCATCACCGTGCGTTTCGATGACCCAGACAAAGGCGCGCTCGTCGAAGGCCTTCCAAACGTCAAGGCCATCTACCCATTCGACCTTACCTTAGTGAAATATAACGAACTTGAACAAGATGAGAGGAAATAAAGCATGCATATCGTAATCGCTAACGGCGACTCAGATGCCGCCTACATCATCGACATGTTCAATACGAAGGAAAACCGCCTCACCGTCATCAACGGCAATGAAGCGGTGGCCCAGACCATCATGGAAAGAAAGCATGTGGCCGTCACTATCGGCGACCCATGGCACAATACCATCCTTGAGGCCGCTCGCGTCTATGACGCCGATATTTTCATTTCCCTTTGCAAAAAGGACACCGATAACTTCGCTTCCTGCGTCATGGCCAAACGCAACTTCCACGTCAAGAAGTGCATCTGCGCCGTCTCAAACCCTTCAAACGTTGACCTTTATAAGAAGCTTGGCATCGACGTCGTCATCTCTTCGACCTACCTCCTTGCCAAATCGATCAAGAACGAATCCAACGCGGAATCCCTCATCAAATCTCTATCTCTCGACAACGAGAAGATCGTCATGATCGAGGCCACCCTTCTTCCGAAGTACTGGATTTGCGACCAAGCCATCAAGGACATGGGCTTCCCGAAGAACGCTTCGATCGCCTATGTCGTCCGTAACTACAACTTCATCATTCCTAACGGCGACCTCGTCCTCCGTCCGATGGACACCCTCGTCGTCGCCTGCGCCAAAGAGAACGAAGTGGAGATCCTTCGCTTCTTAAAGAGGCAGAAGTCCACAGCCGAGGACAAAGTTGTCCCAGCTCCTGCCGAAGTCCCAGAAGAGAAGAAATCCCGCAGAAAGAAAAAGCAAGATTAAGGCACCAATATGAAAAAAGCACCGGCAAAAGGATTCCGACTGATCTTCGGTTATCTCGGCCTTTTCCTCGCGTTTGAGGGGGTCGTCATCCTTTTCCCATTGCTCACTCTCATCTTCTATCCAGGTGAGTGGAAGGTCCTTCTCGACTTCATCATCCCTGCCGTTTTCGACATCGGAATCGGCATCCTTCTTTATAAGCTTCTCGTCTCAGGAAGAGAGAAGATGCGTTTCAAACCAAAGGAAGACGCCGTCCTTCTTGTCCTTATTTGGCTTGGCGCCATCCTTTCGGGCGCTCTCCCGTTCTTCCTCACCCAATTCGCCTTCCTTAATTTCGGGGATGCGAACGCCTCGCTTGGCATGTCTTTCTCCGAGTCCTTCTTCGAAGCGACCTCGGGATTCACGACCACAGGTTTGACCCTTTTCCCGAAAACGGCCTACCTCGATGGCACGATTAGCAGCCCGTTAGGCGTTGATTCCTGCTCAACCTACGGATATTCCCACGTTTTCTTATTCCATCGTGCCTTCATGCAGTTCATTGGCGGCGTCGGACTCGTTCTCCTTCTCACCTCGATCATCGCTTCAAGGCAGAACTTCAAACTCTACTTCGCTGAAGGCCATAATGACCAGATCGTTCCTAACCTCGCCAAGTCGGCCAAGATCATCTTCGCCGTCTATTTCGGCTGGGTGGTCGTCGGCTCCTTGGGCTTATGGCTTGCTGGCATGCCACCATTTGAGGCTATCTGCACATCCATGGGATGCTTAGGAACCGGAGGCTTCTCAACGAGATCCGAAAGCATCTATTTCTTCAGCAAGATGATGCCGTTAGGGGAGGTCACGAATTTCTCTTATGTCGTTAAGAGCGGCCTTGGCATCGAAATCATCACCTGCGTCCTCATGCTTGCGGGTGCGACCAGCCTTGTCCTTCACACCTTTGCCTTAAGAGGCAAATTCAAAGACTTCTTTGGCGATATCGAGGTCGTCCTTGCCGGCGCTCTCCTCGTCATCGGCATCGTCATCTGCAGTACCTCAATCACCTATCTCTATGACGAAGGTCAGGGACTCGATTTCCTTACCTCTCTTAGATATGGCTCTTATTTCACCGTCACATCCTTGACGACCTCAGGATACGCGAACTTCCCATCCATCCTTAAACTTGGCCCGGTTTGCTATCTCATGGGTTGGATCCTCATGACCATCGGCGGTGGAATGGGTTCGACCGCAGGCGGCATCAAGCAGTACCGCATCGGTCTTCTTGGCAAAGAATTCTATTGGTTCCTCAGATATCACGACACCTCGGATAGAACCATCTCCCCGCGTGTCGTCAGACGTCTTGGCATCGTCAAGCAAGTCGATGATGGCGCGGTCAAAGAAGCGAGAAACTACACCCTTCTCGTCCTCGTCTTCTTCGTCATCGGCACGGTCGCGCTTCTCTTCTTCCCATCTCTCCCTGGCTTAAGCCAGCCAGAATGGTTCCAGCGTTGTTTCTATGAATTCATGAACGGCTTCACCTCAGAAGGTATGTCGAGCATGGATTACGTCGCATATAAGGCCGCTTATCCAGGCGCCTACAATGGCTTCATCTGGATTCTCACCATGGCCATGTTCTTCGGACGTTTGGAGATTCTCCCAATCATCTTCGCTTTATGGAGATTCATCATCGATCCTATCCGCGAGATGAGGCTCAACGCAAAAAAAGCTCGCCCTTCCTTAGAATAATCGCTCTTCCTCCTTGTAGAGGTTCGGTGCGGGGGTTATAATAACGCTCGCCTGAATTGGGCCGTAGGGGCGTGGTTCAGTGGTAGAACAGAGGTCTCCAAAACCTTTGATGAGGGTTCGATTCCTTCCGCCCCTGCCATAATGTAGACAAACCGGATTGTTCCGGTTTTTCTTTTTTCAAAAAACGAAATAAGCGGTTTTTGCAAAGGATTTTGCAGGTGATTGCTAAGCAAACGCGATAATGCCTGTTCCTTTTTTGAGTAGAGCATAGTGTTTGACCCCATAATCTTTTCTTGTTATCCTGAGGACGATCAGAAAAATAGCATAGAAAATGCCAAACACTTTTCTTTTCATGTTTCGAAAACAGGAGGTTTTTTATGGCAAACAAATATGATGACACACGTCGAGGAAGCGATACGCCAGCGAAGGTCGGTGCAATCATAAACACGGTGGCAGGACTACTCATTGGCCCAGTTTTCGGCATTGTAGGAGGACAACTCCCCGATGGCTTTCCTATGTATTTACAAGTAATCGCTTCGATTTTGATTGTTGGCGTTTTATTTGAAGCGGTCATGGGGTGGATAATCTATCTACGTTGGATGAAAACATCGGCCACTTGGCCATATATGTGGTTAAGGGTGATGGGTTTTATACCGTTTGGTTTTATCACTTACCTTATCGCCGCTAAAGAGTGGCAAATAAGTTATCGTTTCTGCTACCAAGGCGGTAGAGAAAAGCTTGATGCAAGAACTAAGGCTTTTAAAGCAAAACAAGCCGCTGAAGAGGAGGAGAGAAAACGTAAAGAAGCCGCTTTTAGAGCAACTCCTGAAGGACGGAAACTCACCGATAGAGAAGATCAAATTAAGTATTTCTCTTTTGCTGTAAAAGTTTTATGCGAAAATGGACATTGGGATTATGGAAAAAACGCATCTCCAACCCCGGCTATTTTTGATCTAAGATTCAGGGATGTTGATTTAGATGAAAAAGCAGGAACGGTCTTTATTTATTTTGATTCAGAAATTAACTTGTACATCGGAATCGATCCAAATGCTATCGAAGAATCATATAACTATCGAACCAGGGTTGAGTTTGACTGCAAATCCTTCTGTGAAGGGCGAGCAACGAAATTCGCTTCACGTGTTCGCGATGAGATTCTAGCAAAATATCAAAAAGGCTCTGCTGGAGATTATTTTTCGCGTTTCCAAAAAGTGAAAAGCATCATCAAGTTTAACGTCAAAAAATAGTTTACAGGAAGGCGGATTGTACGGCACGAAAAAGTACATGTGCAGAAATGCACACACTGGTTCAGCCGGCAAAACCTATATGGTTGATTGCTAGAGTTTTTATGCAATCATTTCGGTAGGGCATTGGGTGAAATCAAAAGAGGCTTTTTAGCCGGCTGGATTTACGAACAACAAAAATGCTAACATTGTTGAGCAGTTTTTTATTTTTCATCCGTCACATTTGGCGAGAGGCATAAATGAGCATATCAAGAAGCACGGCCATCGACTTCATGGCCGGGAACGAATCCGCTATCGAAAAGGTGTACCTTGAGTACAAGAACCTGATGTTTTTCGTCATCGCATCTTATGTCTCTTCAAAAAGCGATATCGATGACATCCTAAGCGACTCCTTCCTCAAGGCGATCGAGAAAAGGGATCAGATCAAGGAACCGAATCACCTCAAGGCCTTCCTTGTCTCGGTTGCAAGAAACCAGGCCCTCGACTTCTTAAGGAAAAGCCGCCTCGTCCCTTCTAGCGACGTCCTAGAGGAGATATATGGGGACGATGACAGAACCAACGACTTCCTTTCGCTCATTGAGCCTTTGCTCTCCAACAAAGAAACCATCGTCGTTTATTACAAGATCGGTTTCTCCTACACCTGGCAAGAGATCTCCGAAGAAACGGGCATTTCCGTCTCTAGCGTGAGAAGACTCTATGACAGCGCGAAAACAAAACTCAGGAAAGGACTTGCAGCATGAAATTCGAAAAGCAGATGAAAAAGCACATCGACCAAGTCTTTGAAGAAAATGTGCCTAATCCATATCCAACCCCAACAAAACAAAGCAGATTCCCATCATGGCTTAAATTCGTCGTTCCAGCCGGTGCTGTTTTAGCAGCAGCCTCCGTTGCCACGGCCATCATCGTTCCTAATGTGGTCGGAAACGCACTTGGCCCTATCAGCTCAGGAAACGGCAGCAGCAGTAGCGAATACAAAGAATCGCTTCCGTTCAGCGGAACTGACTGTACAGAGATGACCAACTTCGTTTTTGCTCCTAAAAACGATAGGATGATTCCGACTTTCGATTCCAAAATCGTTGACAGAACTGGCCTAAAATCCCTTCAGAAGCTCACTCCGTACTTCAAGGATTCAAAGAACGAGGACTTTGTTCTCTCGCCGGCCACCCATCTTCTTTGCGCCTCGGCCTTAGCGGCGGTGTCAGATGGCATGGACCTAGATGCCTTTGGACTCGTCGATCCGGAGGAAGACACAATTCATCTTCTTGAGCAGTGGAACTGTTCGTATTCAACGACCGACCGTTCAGGTACTCTTTATGAATGGACCCGCTTCGACAGTGCCGTCCTTCACCAACAAGTTGGTGGAAGCTTCGCCTTTGACCCAGCGAAATGCCAGGCGGTTGCTGACAAATACATCGCCACAAGCGCAGCCAACCACAGCAACTACGTCAAACAAGCTGAGAACTATTTCAAGCAAGCCATAGGCTTAGACATTCCGGTTCCTGTGGTTCCGATGAATGGCGATGGCGTTTTGACCTATGCCGCCCTAAAGATGAAGGATTTGGCAATTGGCACATACAAAACCGAGAAGAGGGATTTCTATGGCAAAAAAGGAACGATCCAAGTCGACTATGCGTCGATTGGTAGCATCGACGCAGGAAAATCCCTAAGGTTCTTCGACGGCGACAATTACGTGGCCTTCGCCTTTAACAACTGCGCCGCCGATATGCTCATCGTCTTGCCAGACGAAGGAGTGCCGCTAGAAGCCGTTTCTCTTGAAGAGGCTTATTCGGAGATAACCAAGAGGAGCCCAGGATATCGGAACATTTACTGCTATGTCCCATATTTCCATGTCGGCACCTATTCAGTCGACATCACCCCTTCGTTTACCGACTATATGAATGGGAAGGAAGTGCTTTGGTCAAAACTCTTGGCTAACCCTGACGTCTTCAAGCGATTCATGACTTCTTTCTTTGTCATGCAATCCTCGGACTTCGAGTTCTGCGAGAAAGGCATCTTTGGCGAATCCATCACCGTTGCCGGAGGCAGTTCTGCCGCAATGCCTCCAAGGAACCCGTTACTGATCGACGTCAATCGCCCATTCTACGCGATCTGTCTCCAAGACAACTTCCCTCTCTTCATCAACAAGGTCAATAACCCGGCGGAATCGACATCTATTAAATAAAAAAGACCCCCTTTCGAGGGGGTTTTCTTTTGGCAATTATTCAAAAGAATAATCTTTTGCTTGATTAGTAGCGTTTTCTAGGATAGTTTGGTTACGTTGCGACAACCTAGGAGGATTATTCTATGAATAATAAAAAAGCAGTAGTCCGCCTCTTCTTCACACTTGATGACAACTACATACCTTTTCTATCGACAACACTAGCGAGCATCGTCGAGCATGCCTCGCAGGAATATAAATACCACATCACCATCATCCACGACGGCTTATCTCTTGAAAGCAAGAAAACGATCAAGGCTTTCCAGAAAGACAACATCGTGATCTCTTTCTTCAACGTCTCCGTCAAGGTCAACTCTTTGGCGGTCAAACTCGACGTCCGCGATTACTACACGATCACGACCTATTACCGTCTATTCTTGCCAGATCTCTTCCCAACCATAAGCAAAGGCTTATATCTCGACAGCGACATCGTTCTTTGCGATGACGTCGCTAAGCTTTACTTCACCGACCTTGGAGATAACCTCGTCGGCGCCATCCCAGACGCTTCGGTCCAGCTCTTCCCAGAGTTCTCCAACTATGTTGAGAAAGTTTTAGACGTTGAGCATCAGAATTACTTCAACGCCGGCGTCCTTCTTATGAACTTCAAG
>CAMKAQ010000027.1 GCA_946410525.1 uncultured Caryophanales bacterium
AGCAAGCACCTTTCCCCATCTTCTTTTGAAACCCTTGAGAACAACGTTAACAGAGATATCGAAAACATTGAGGACAGAGTCTATAGCCCTCACCTCTATAAGTATTTCGGGTTTGCTCTTAATGAGAACTCGAACATCTTCTCTTACTTCAAACCCGCTTTAACCTATGTCGCTGACAAAGAAGCCTTTGAGTCTTCCTGCGAATCTCTCCTTGCCGAAGCTCGTGGATATTATTCCGAGCTCCATGACGACCTTAGAATCCCAACTCACCTTGAGGAATATATTGAGCAGGACAAAGTCCTCCCAACGAAAGGAATCAGATACGGCAGTAAGTTTGCGATGAACCCTGACGACTTCACTTTCTTGGTCAGGCATATCGTGTCCACGGGAACCGGAATCGCTGCAATGGTTTCGACGATTCAGTCTTATGTGAACACAAACGAGAAGGTGATTGTTGCTCTCGATCAGCCACAGCAAATTGATACTTTGAAGTCGTTCTTAGATGACGAGAAGGTTCCATATGAGGATACAAAAGGCTTTGAGTTGCCTAAAGGCAAACTTGGAATCAGCAAGACCTCTTTGAATGAAGGCTTTGAGATTCCTGCTATCGGTGTGGCGGTCCTTTCTTCCTCGGAGCTTTTTGGAAAGAGAACAGCGACCACTAGATTTACCTCCAGGTTTATCGACGCTGCGATTCTTAAGAGTTACGACGATCTCCGCCCAGGCGACTACGTCGTTCACGAATACAACGGTATCGGCCAGTTCCTCGAAGTAACGACGATGGAACAAGAAGGCGCTCACAGAGACTATCTCAAGATTGCCTACGCCAATAACGAAACCCTCTATGTTCCTTTGGAACAATTCCGCTTAGTCAGAAAGTATTCTGCCCGTGAAGGTGCCGCTCCACGCTTATCACACCTTTTCAGCGGGGATTGGGAAAAGAAGAAGGCCCACATCAAAGAAAGGGTCAACGATTTGGCTGAAAGGCTTCTGGCCTTATATGGCACTAGAGCCAAGAAAGAAGGCTTTGCCTTCCCGCCAGACGAAGAGCTTCAAAAGAGCTTTGAGATGGAGTTCCCATACGCTTTGACACCTGACCAGCAGAGGTCGGTTGATGAAATCAAAGCGGACATGGAGAAGAACGAAATCATGGATCGTCTTCTTTGCGGCGATGTTGGTTTTGGCAAAACGGAGATTGCTTTTAGAGCGGCCTTCAAAGCCATATCCGCCCACAAACAAGTAGCCCTTCTTTGCCCAACGACCCTTCTTGCAAGACAACACTATGAAGTCGCCCTCCAGAGGTTCGCAAGATTCGGAATCAGGATAGCGGTTCTTTCCCGTTTGGTACCGCCTTCAACCCAAAAAGAAGTCATTTCTGCCGTGGAAAATGGAAAAATTGACTTTGTTATCGGCACACATAGACTCCTATCGAAAGAGATTGTTTTCAAGGATCTTGGTCTCCTTATCGTTGATGAGGAACAGCGTTTTGGCGTTGAGCAAAAAGAAAAGATCAAAGAACTCAAAGACACGGTTGATGTCCTTTCGCTTTCGGCAACCCCAATTCCAAGGACCCTCCAGATGTCGTTGACTGGAATCCGCCCTCTCTCGCAGATCAACACGCCCCCAATGAACCGTATGCCTATTCAGACATACGTCACCCCATACAAAGAAGAAGTCATTCACGAACTCATCCAAAGAGAACTCGGAAGACACGGACAAGTCTTCTATGTCTACAACAAAGTCTCTTCGATCTACGCAAAGGCAAGCGAGCTTTCTCGTGCTTTGCCTTTTGCGAGAATCGGCGTCATCCACGGGAAGATGGAGAAGGAAGAAGTCGAGGACGTCATGCAGAAGTACTACGACGCAGAACTCGACATCCTTGTCTGCACCTCAATTGTCGAAAACGGTATCGATGTTCCTAATGCGAACATGATCATCGTTGAGGAAGCTGACCACTTCGGTTTGTCTCAGCTCTATCAAATCAAGGGCCGTGTCGGTAGGGGAGATAGAATCGCTTATGCCTATTTGACCTATAAGCCTCACAAGTCCATGAGGGAAGATGCGGTCAAGAGACTCAAAGCCATCCAGGAGTTCACTGAACTCGGAAGCGGATATAAAATCGCCCAACGTGACCTCATGATCAGAGGCGCTGGTGATATCCTTGGACCTGAACAAGCAGGGTTCATCGACACAATCGGTTTAGATTTGTATCTAAAAATGCTCAGTGAAGCCATCGAAGAAAAGAAGACCGGCATCCAAAAACCAACCCCGAAAGCCAAGAATCTATTCAAGATAGACGCTTATATTCCGAAGGACTACGCGATTAACAGCGACAAGATTGCCCTCTATCAAGAACTTGAAAACGCCAAAAACGAAGAAGAGCTTGATACGATTGCCAAACACATGAGAGACATCTATGGAAAGCTTCCAGATCAGGTCAGTCTCTTGGTCCTCAAGAAAAAAATCGATCTTTTGAGTGAAAAAGAAGAGTATTCCCGAGTAGAAGAAGGTGAGGGCTATTTAGACATCTACATGTCGGAAGCCTTCTCTCGCATCAGCGGAATCGGAGTAGATCTCTTTAACCTCTTGGTGCCATATCTGGCCTTCCTCAAAGTCAACTTTGTTGAGAAGAAAGTCCACATCCGTATGGCCAAAAGAAGAGACTGGATTCATGACCTTTACCGCTTGTTAGACGTGGTCGATCAACTTTATAGCCGCCGTAAGGCAGACTATAAGTGATACAATGAGTGTTATGAGAATCGACAAATACTTAAAAGTAACTCGTCTGACGAAAAGACGTGAGACGGCTAAGGAGTTATGCGATGATGGGGATGTCTTCATCAATGGCAAAACGGCAAAGCCGATGAGTGAAGTGTCGCTTGGAGACGAGCTCGTCCTCTTGCTAGGCAAGCACAAGGTGACTGTCAAAGTCCTTGTCGTGAAGGAATTCGCAAGAAAAGACGAAGCCAAAGAAATGTACGAAATCATCAAAGATGAAATAATCAACCGAGGAGGAGAAGACAATGGTCAATCTGGATATTGATAAGAACGCTGTTTACGTTTTAGCCGGCAACACCGGTGCCGATGCAATGGCCCTTACCCATATGCTCTTAGAGCAAGAAGCCAAATTAATCATGTGCTTCGTTAACTATCGTGTAGGCCCAAATTGGGACGAAACCGAGGAGACTTTACGCAAGTTCTGTGAAGAAAAAGGAATTCAGTTTGAGGTTTGTGATGCCGACAAAGTCGATCAAACCGGCAGAGAGAAAGATTTCGAGAAGTGGGCCCGCAAAGTCCGCTACGACTTCTTCTCTGAAATTTATAAAAAGAACGATGCTGCCGCTCTCTTCCTTTCCCACACCGAAGACGATGTCATTGAAGGCTATTTGCTTTCGAAGCAAACCGGTGTTCGTTCCTCTAAGTTCGGTCTCAATACCATTGGCACAACTAGAGGCATGATCGTCAGAAGACCTTTGGTCCCATATTCCAACGAAGACCTTAGAGAGTACTGCGACCTCAACAACGTTCCGTATAACAAGGACTTCGGTAACTATGAGCACGACCCATCCAGAAGCGCCGTTAGGCGTGAGGTGGTCAACAAGCTCAACGAAGCCGAACGTGACCAGTACATCACCGAGATCAAAAAGGCCAATGCCGAATCGATTTCCTTCACTGCGAACATCAAGCAGTCCGTGGAGAAAGTCGACACCCTTAACATTCGCGAGATCATTGCGTTAAGCGAAGGCGAATTCGCTGAAACGATCATCCGCTTCGTTAAAGCAAAAGCAAAGATAAAAGTCAGAATTTCCCCGCAAACCCTCGCTGAATTTAGAAAAATGTGCCTCGATCCTCAACCAAATATGTGCATGAAGATCGGCACCAACACCTTCCTTGTTAAGGAGTATGACGAGATCTCTGTCGACAATGATGGCCTTGACCTCCCATACCATTACACTCTCAAAGAACCGTGCAAGTTCTCTTGTGAGACCTTCGAGCTCGACTTCACCCAGGGCGCCGAAGATAGGGGCATCCACCTCGATGATTATCCTCTCACCATCAGAAGCGTTCTCCCGCAAGACGTTTGGCTCTACAACGGATATGCGGTCAACGCTAAACAGATGCTTATCGCCGCGGGCATTTCCGAAAGACTTCTCCACGTTTGGCCAGTCTTCCTCAACAAGCACGGCAGGATAGTTTATATCCCTCGCTACAAAAAAGGGTTCAGCGAGTATCACAGCAGTTCGATGATCATCCACGTCAACGAAGACGAAAAATAATTAAGAGCGATTCTATTGCTAAGAACACCCTTAGGGTGTATCTTGCAACTTGATTTCCTATTGAAAGGAGAGACAACATGAAAGACGAAAACCAGAACCAAAAACGTAGTTTCTGGGGATATGCTGCCCCATATTTATTCATTGCCGCGATCGTCGTTTTGATTCTCGCGTTTGTTTTACCAAGACTCAGCGCTTCCAATAAAGATTGGAAAGTTGGCGAAATCGATGACAAGTTCGGCTATGTCTTACCAACCAACGAGACCGACGAAAGCGCAATCAACACCAAAGAGAAACAGTACTACATCTCAAGCTACACAGCTTCCAACCGTTACAATAGTGTCGTTTACGTCACTGGCCACGCTTTTGAAAAAGGCGAGAGCGGCGTAACTGGCAACCACTTCGACTTCACCGTCACCATCAGTGGCGAGCAGTGGAACAACACCTTCACCGTTACCAACCCAACCAGTGGCAAGAGTGTCACTCACTGGTCCTATTCGCAGATCTTCAGCTACAAGGTCAACGTTGAGTGGAACGAAGACGACGCCCTTGTTGAGAAATATGGCAAAGGCTCCATCACCGAAGGAGATGCTTACTATGTAAGCTGGTGGGACACTTGGGGACCAACCATCATCATCTATGGCGGTGCCTTCATCCTCGCTATCTTCCTCTTTGCCCGTCTAAACAGCTCTCTTAGTAGCTCCAACCGTCAGGCTATGGATTTCAACAAATCCCCAGCCCGTCGTGAGAACCATTCGAAGACCCGTTTTGCCGATGTCGCAGGCTGCGATGAAGAAAAGGCTGAAATGGTTGAGATGGTCGACTACCTCAAAGACCCAAAGAAATATTCCAAATATGGCGCCAAACTTCCAAAGGGCGTTCTTCTCATCGGTTCCCCAGGTACTGGTAAAACCCTTTTGGCGAAAGCCGTTGCTGGAGAAGCGGGAGTTCCGTTCTACAGCATCTCCGGTTCCGACTTTGTCGAAATGTTCGTCGGTGTTGGTGCAGGACGTGTCCGTGACCTCTTCAAGAAAGCTAAACAGACCGCCCCATGTATCGTCTTCATCGATGAAATCGATGCCGTTGGCCGTCAGCGTGGCGCTGGCTTAGGAGGAGGCAACGATGAACGCGAGCAAACCCTCAACCAGCTCTTAGTCGAGATGGATGGTTTCGAATACAACTCCGGCATCCTTGTCATGGCTGCCACCAACAGAGATGACGTTCTCGATCCAGCCCTTCTCCGTCCAGGTCGTTTCGACCGTATCCTCACTGTTTCCCTTCCTAATAAGGAAGGCCGTGAAGCCATCTTCAAGGTTCACGCCAGAAACAAGAAGATCGGCGAAGACGTCAACTTCGCTGCTCTCTCTGAGAGAACCGTTGGATTCTCTGGTGCCGACATTGAGAATATTCTCAATGAAGCTGCTATCTTAGCCGTTCGTTTTGGCAAAGAGTGCATCACCATGGCAGAGATCGACGAAGCCATTGACCGTCGTATCGCTGGCCCTGCCAAGAGCTCCAAAGGCCTTAACGAAAAAGAACGCAAACAGATTGCCTTCCACGAAGCTGGCCACGCCATCATCGGCATGGTTTTGCCTCACGCTCAGAAGGTTCAGAAAATCACCATCATTCCTCGTGGAAATACCGGTGGCCACGTCTTAATGACTCCAGAAACCGACCGCTTCTTGTTAACCAAGAAAGAACTCATCGCCGAGATCACTGGTCTCCTTGGTGGACGTACATCCGAAGAAATTTTCTTCGACGACGTTTCTACCGGCGCTTCTAATGACATTCAGGAAGCCACCAGAATCGCTCGTGCCATGGTTACCATGTATGGTATGTCCGATCTTGGCCCAATCCAGTACGAGAGAAATAACTCCTCCGTCTTCCTTGGAAGAGACTACACCGACACCACCAAGAACTTCTCCGCTGAAGTTGCCCATGAAATCGATAAAGCCGTTCGTGAGATCGTCGACAAAGCCCATGATGAAGCGAAGAAGATTCTCACTGAGCACAAAGCCGAAGTCATCCTTGTTGCGGAGACCCTTCTTGAGAAAGAAACCATCACCGCTGAGGAGATCGATTCCCTTATCAAGACTGGCAAACTCCCAGCCAAGGTGAAGGCCGAAGTTGGTGCTTCTGAGAGCCTTTCCGAAGAAGAGAAAGCCGTTATTGAAAAGCCTGTGGCAAAGGAAGAACCAAAGGAAGAAAAACCTGCGGAAAATCCAGAAATCCCTGACAAAACTCCAGCGGAACCAAAACCAAAGGCCAAAAAGAAAGCTTCTCCAAAACCAAAGAAAGACGAATAAATTGAAGGCCTTTGGGCCTTCTTTTAA
The DNA here is from genome assembly GCA_946410525.1 of uncultured Caryophanales bacterium. Lineage (GTDB taxonomy): Bacteria > Bacillota_I > Bacilli_A > RFN20 > CAG-826 > UBA4951. Next base: position 6,608 of record CAMKAQ010000027.1, read on the forward strand.
TGACTATGATTAAGATTGGTGACATTGAACTAAAAGGAAGAGTTGTACTCGGTCCGATGGCAGGGGTGACCACCCTTGCTTACCGCGACTTCATGAAACCCTTTGGGGTTGCTCTTTCCTATAGCGAGATGATCTCCGACTGTGGCATCGACTACAAAAACAGGAAGACCTATTCCTACCTTGCCACATCTAACGTTGACAGGCCTGTTGGACTTCAGCTTTTCGGATTCGACAAAGAGAAGACCGTTAAAGCAATCAAAATCATCGAGGAGAAAGCCGACTATGACATCCTCGACATCAACCTTGGTTGCCCTGTCTTCAAGGTTGTTAAAACTGGCGCTGGTTCATCCTGGTTATCTAGGCCCGCCGAGCTTGAGGATTACATGAAAGCGGTGGTTGCCGCCTCTTCAAAACCAGTTACCGCCAAAATCCGTTTAGGCAAAGACAGCAACTCAATCAACGTTTGGGAAATCGCCAAGATGCTTGAAGGCTGTGGCATCAAGATGCTGACAGTTCACGCAAGAACCGTTGCCCAAGGCTATAGCGGCGTTCCAGATTTCGAAGCAATCAGGGATTTAGGCAAAAGCCTAAGCATCCCGCTTTGTATCTCTGGTGACATCTTCACCGCTGACGCTGCAATTAAAGCTATGGAGATCACAGGCGCCGAACTTGTTATGGTCGCTAGGGGAGGATTAGGAAACCCAACCCTCATCACCAACATCAACAACCGCCTTGAAGGAAAAGAAGAACTTCCAGCCCCAACTATCATCGAACAGACCGAATGGGCACTCAAATTCTCCGAAGCGTTAATCGCCGAGAAGGGTGAGAGAGTCGCTATAATGGAGCTCCGCGGATTAATTCCGCACTTCTTTAACGGCTTCCCAGGCTACAAGAAAATCCGCGCCGAGATTTCGGTGAACATTAAGACAAAAGAGGACTTATTTAGAATTCTTAATGGAATTCTGAATCGAAATAGACTATAAATGTGCATTGTCTATTTTTATAGACACCGGTTATGAGAGAGATCATCAAGTTACTTCGCTACATCAAAGGCTATTGGAAAGACACGATCCTTGCTTGGGTTTGTGTTCTTTTAGAGTCCGTCGCAGAAGTTCTTGTCGCTTTCTTCATGCAGTTCCTCATCAACGAGGTTGAGAACCTTACCGGAAGCCCTGAAAGCATGAACACGGTCTTGCTATATTCCGGCATCATCGCTGGCATGGCGCTTCTAGCAGCGGCCACCGGCATCATCGCTGGCGTCTTTGCCGCAAGCGCAGCTGCTGGCTTTGGAAAGAACATCCGCGAAGCCTTGTTCGTCCACGTTCAGGACTACTCTTTCAAGAACATCGACAAATTCTCCACGAGCTCTCTTGTTACAAGAGCCACGACGGATGTCACAAACGTCCAGAATGCTTTCCAGATGATTTGCAGAGCCGTCGTTCGTGCGCCGTTCTTAATGATCTTCGCCCTTATCATGTGCTTTGTCACATACTGGCCGGCCGCCCTGGTTTTCCTCGTTTTCATTCCGGTCTCTGGCTTTGTTTTGATTTTTATCGCCAACAAAACCCACCCAATTTTCGTCAAAGTCTTCAACGCTTATGACGATTTGAACCAGGCCGTTGATGAAGACGTCGACGGAATCCGTGTCGTCAAATCCTTCAACCGCGAAGACTACCAGAAAGAGAAATTCGGAAAGGTCTCCTACTGGATCTATAGCAACTTCAAGAAAGCCGAGAAGAGAATCGCTCTCAACGGCCCGTTCATGAACCTTGCCACATACGGCACCATGATTGCGATTAGCATCATCGCCTCTCACGCAATCGTCGCCACTCAAGAGACCGAAATTGGAGTTGGCGCTTTAACCGCCTTGATGACCTTTTCCATGATGATTCTCATGTCTCTCATGCTCGTTTCTATGGTCTATGTCATGATCATCATCGGCCGTAATAGCACTGAACGTATCCTTGAGGCTGTTGAGGAAGTTCCTGATATCAGTGACCCAGAGAATCCGATCGAAACCGTTCCTAATGGAGAAGTCGAATTC
>CAMKAQ010000028.1 GCA_946410525.1 uncultured Caryophanales bacterium
GCTATGACAAGATCATCATCATGACCGATGCTGATACCGACGGTGCTCACATCCAAATTCTTTTACTTACATTCTTCTACAATTACATGAAGCCTCTCATCGACCGAGGAATGGTCTATATTGCCCAGCCGCCTCTCTATCGCGTTTATAAGAAGAGCGATACCAAGAAACACATTTTCTGTTGGAGCGATGAAGAACTTGAGAAAGCAAAAGCGAAGATTGGTGCCGGATATGGCATCAACAGATATAAAGGTCTCGGCGAAATGAACGAAGACGAGCTCGCTTTAACCACAATGAACAAAGCGACCCGTATGCTTTGCCGAGTCATGATCGATGATTCTCTTGTCACCGAGAAACGAATCGAAACCCTTATGGGCAAAGACAGCGCCCCACGCTGGGCTTGGATTCAAGAGAACGTCACGTTCAACGAAAAAGACGAGTTTATTAAAGAAGTGAAGAACTAACCATGGCCAAGAAGAAGATTGAAGAACCGATAATCCAAGAAAACATCATTTTTGGCCCGCTTGACGAGTTAATGGGCGCTAAATTTGCTATTTACGCCAAAGACGTCATCCAAGACCGTGCCATCCCTGATGCAAGAGACGGCTTAAAGCCAGTTCAGCGCAGGATTGTTTTCGATATGTGGAACACCGGCAACACCATCGACAAGCCAACCAAGAAGTGCGCTCGTATCGTTGGTGACGTTTTAGGTAAATACCACCCACACGGCGATTCATCAGTTTACGAAGCATTAGTCCATATGTCACAGGACTGGAACGTCCGTTATCCTTTGATCGATTTCCAAGGAAACAACGGTTCCATGGACGGCGATAGCCCAGCTGCTTATCGTTACACCGAAGCCAGATTAAGCGCCATTTCAAATGAACTTGTCGCTGATATCGATAAAGAAACGGTGGACATGGAGCTTACTTTCGACGACACCTTATTCGAACCAACGGTTCTCCCTGCTCAGTTCCCGAACCTTCTCGCAAACGGATCTGAAGGCATTGCTGTCGGTATTTCGACTTCGATTCCTCCCCACAACCTCCGTGAGTTAACATCCGCAATCGTTTACAGAATCAAACACCCAGAGTGCATCGTAGATGACCTCATGAAGTTTGTCCCTGGCCCAGATTTCCCAACTGGTGGCATCATTTTCAAATCAGCCAGCTTAGAGGACATCTATAGAAAAGGACGCGGCAAAGTCACCGTTAGTGGCAAAGCCGACATTGTCACCGATGGCAAAGGCGCAAGCCAGATCATCATTTCTCAGATTCCATTCCACGTTAATAAATCAGTCTTAGTCAAAGCCATAGACAAAATCTGCCACGACAAGACAATCCCTGGCATCCTCGAAGTCCGTGACGAGAGCGACAAGGAAGGCCTGAGAATCTCAATTGACCTTAAGAACGATTGCAAACCTGAAGCCGTCTTGGCCTACCTCATGAACAAGACTCAGCTCAAGACATCCTTCAGCGCCCAAGTGGTGGCCATCGTCGATGACAAGCCGAAGACATTGGATCTTCTTTCCTATTGTGATTGCTACATCCAGCATCAGCTCGACGTCATCACCAGAAAGAGTCACTTCCTTTTAAATAAGTACACATTCCGTTTACAGATTGTCGAAGGCCTTATCAAAGCCATCAGCATCCTCGACAAAGTAGTTGAGGTCATCAAAGGCAGCCACGACAAAGCGGATTCAAAAGAGAACATCCAAAGAGAGTTTGGCTTCACGGAGCCTCAGGCCGAAGCCATCGTCATGATGCCTCTCTATAAGCTTTCTCATACCGACATCAAGGTTCTCCAAGACGAGAACATTAAGCTCAATGAAGATATCGCTTACTTGAATGGCTTATTGAGCGATCAAAGCAAACGTGAAGACGTCATCATCGAGAATCTTAAGAGCATTTCTAAGAAATACTCCGGAGAGCGCCTTACCGAAATCCAAGAAGAAGAAACTACAACAACCCTCAACAAGCGTGACCTTATCGCAAAAGAAACGGTCAAGCTCGTTGTTACCAGAGACGGTTATATCAAACGTTCATCTCTCAAGTCCTGGAAAGGATCCGGCGGACAGAACGGCGCCAAAGCCGGCGTCAAGACTGGTGACTCCTTTGTCTTTGATGGCGAATGTGAGACAACCGACTTCATTCTTGTCTTCACAGAGCAAGGCAATTACCTTTACATCCCTGTCAACGAAGTCAAAGAGGCCAAGTGGAACGACGAAGGATATCACGTCAACAACCTCGTCAGCCTCGCTTCGAACGATCATCTCGTTGCGGCCTTTGCTGTCCGTCACTTCAGACACGATCTCTTTATGATCCTTCTTTCAAGGAACGGTTCAATCAAGAGAATCCGTCTTGATTCCTTCCCAGTTATCAGACGCAGCAAACCAATCCCAGCCATCAGACTCGAGAAGGGCGATTCGCTCATCAGCGTCACTTATTCGACCGGCGACAGCAATCTCTTCATCACAAGCGAAGATGGCCGCGCCGCCTTCTATAACGAGAATGAGATCTTCATCAGCAATCCAAAGAGCCGTGGCATGAAAGCCGGTTCCTTTGGAGGCAAACCTCTAGCGGGCGTTCTTGCTTTCAACCAAGACGAGAAAGAGAACAAGATACTTGTTGTCACCGACCGCGGATCTACAAGAGTCTTTGACACCAACCATATCAACCTGCAAAAGAGACTTCATAAGGCAAATACCTTCTTCAATATGTTTAAGAAGGAGCCTCACCGCGTTGTCTTTATCTGTAGGACGAACGGACAAGTTCCTCCATACACGATTGAAGCGGTTTTGAACGACGGCACACGTTATGACATCGTGTTCCCTGACTTCTATTTGACCCCAACGGACAGATACGCTAAGCGTCCTGACTCATTCCCAGCCAAGAATCGTATAGAATTTGTATCAAAGGATAACTCCAACTCTTATCTTATCGACGATTCTATCCAATCATTTGAGCCAGCTCTCCCTCCGATGGAGGAAGAACCAGAAGCTTCAATCCAGGAAACAGAGGAAAAACCGGTCGTTTACGAGGAAATGTCCCTATTCGACGACATACTTAACTTTGAGGACGATAAGAAAGAATAATGAAAAAGACACCGAATTGGTTCCCGACATACCGTGCTAACTCAATCTTCGAGATACCGCTCTCTTTCTATGCCGAACACGGAATCAAGGTCGTTCTCTCCGATTTAGATAACACACTCGACGACTATAGGGTGCAAACCCCAAGTCAACGCACCCGCGAATTGATTGAAACTCTTAAGAAAGCCGGGATAGAGTTCTATATCGCTTCAAACAACACTTCCAAGCGCGTCTCAGTTTATGCCGAAAGCCTTGGAATTAAAGTTTTTTCGGGGCTGATGAAACCTTTCAGCGGACCGCTTAAGAAGCTAATCCAAAAAGAAGGGTTTAAAAAAGAAGAAGTTGTCCTTATCGGTGATCAAGTTCTTACCGATGTCAAAGCTGGAAACGGCGCAGGAATCATGACGGTCCTCACTGAGCCAATCAGCAAAGGAGACATCATTTGGACCAGATTCAATCGCTTTTTTGAAAAAAAGAAAAGAAGAAAGATTCTCTCTGAGACCTATAATTTAATTGGGAGGTAAAACGATGAGCATCATCAAATCCGTTCGCCGTTGCTACAACTGTGGCAAAGTCCTTCAGGACAAAGATCCAAGCAGAGAGGGCTATGTTGAGCCAATGACTTTAATTTCTCTCCATGCAAGCGACATGATTCTTTGCCATGACTGTTATGAGAACCTTCACCAAAATGAAACGCCAGCAGTCGCTGATGTTTCCGATGAATTCTTAAGTATGCTTAGAGACGCCAAAGAACAAGGCGCCACAATCGTTTACCTCGTTGATTTGATTTCCTTCGAATGCTCATTCAATAAAGAGGTCCTTGATTTAATCGTCGATCTCCCAGTTATCATCATCGCCAGCAAATGGGATTTGATGCCAAAGGATACAGAAGTCGAGCATACCAAAGAGTATGTCGCTCACCGTTTCAGGGCCGAAGGCTTCAAAAAAGCCAAAGCAACCGATGTCATCCTTCTTGATTTCAACAATTCCGCTGATGCGACCCTTGCTTCTGGAATGATCAAGAAGAAACGCCAGGGCAAAAACGTCTATGTCATCGGCGCAAAAGGAGCCGGTAAGAGTGCTTTCCTTACAAGCTTCCTCAGACAATTTAAGAACACTTCCAATCGCGGAATCTCGATCGGAGCTTATAAAAACACCTCTCTTGAAGTTTGGCAGATCCCTCTTGATGACAATTCCTACATCTATGACACTCCAGGTACTGGCGTTAAGAACTCCTTCCTCGGACAACAAAACTATCCAAAAGAAATCGTCATCACGAGCAGATTAGCCCCAAGAAAACAAAACGTTGCTCTAAACGGCAGTTTGTTCATTGGTTGCATTGCGAGGATTGATCCTATCAAGCTTGCCTCCGAGAAGAAGAGAGTCTCTTTCACCTGTTACTTCGCACCTAAAGTAGCGCTTAAAGCCGTCTCTCCAAAAAATGACATGACCGCCTTGTTCCACAAATACATCAAAAACAAAGCGCTCAAACCAAATGTGTTTTGGTTCAAATGTCAGAACGACGCTGACGTATTCGATTTCGAATTAGAAGAGAACGGCCCAAGAGATATCGGCATCGCAGGTCTTGGTTGGGTCTCATTCGATGGCGTTAAAGGCGACGTCTTCAGAATCTATGTTCCAAAGAACATCGGTGCCTATGCCTCGCGCGCTAAAATCATTAAGAAATAAGAAGGAAAGAAATAAAGATGCTTTCTCCGAAAAACCGTGCCTACCTTAAAGGCCTAGCCAATCATTTGAAGCCTTCGCTCAACATCGGCAAAGGCGATATTGACCAAACACTCTTAGAAGTCTTAGATAAAGCGCTCGAAGCTCACGAATTAGTTAAGGTTCGTGTTTTGGAAACAGCTTCTTCAACTTTTGAAGAGATTTCCGATTCTCTTTGCGAAGGGACCGGCGCCCAATTTGTTGGGAAAACCGGCCACATCATTACCCTTTATCGTGAAAGCAAGAAGAACAAAACGATCGTACTTCCTCATAAATGAACGATAAGTTAATCATTTACGGCGGCAGTTTTGACCCGCTTCATAACGGACATGTGGAGATCGCTAAGGCAGCATCAGACTTTTTAGGCTGTCCTCTTTTATTTGTTCCAGCAAAAAACGCTAGATGGAAGGATAACGACGCAAGTCCAAAAGACAGACTCGCTATGTTGAACATCGCCTGCAAAGAGTTGAACAAGGACGGCAAACGTTTCTCAGTTTCAAGCTATGAGATGAACATACCAGGCGATGGACCATCGTATAGCGTCGACACCGTAGTTCATTTCAAAAAAGAATATGAGACTGTCTACTTCGTTATCGGAGCCGATCAAGTCAATCAGTTTGAGAAATGGAAGGACCCAGACGTAATCGCTACAAATTCGCAGATTTATTATGTCCCAAGACACGGATATCCATTAAACGAAGAAAACATCAAGCGATTCAACATGAAGGCTTTGCCGTTTAAAGAACACGAAGTCTCAAGCACGGACATCCGCGAGATGAAATCAATCGATTATCCTGATTACATCAGACACTACGTCGAGGCCAATGGTTTATATTTCATCAAAGGATTGGCCAAATACTTGAAGAAAACGCGTCTCGATCATTCTATTCGTGTCGCAAACGTCGCGTTAGATATAGCAAGAAGCAACGCTAAAACGCTCGATCCATTGAAGACTTACCAAGCAGCAATGCTTCATGACATCGGTAAATACGTTCCGGATAATGAGTCAAAAGAGATAGTTACAAGAGAATATTCTAAAGAATATGCGGAATATCCATATTGGGCTTTGCACCAATGGGTAGGGGCGTATCTCGCCGAAAAAGAATTCGGCATCAACGATAAAGACATCCTTGAGTCAATCGCATATCACTGCACAGGAAGAGCAGAAATGGGTCCTCTTGAACAAACAATCTATAGCGCGGATAAAATTGAGCCAGGCAGGGGATACGACTCTTCTGACCTAATTAAAGGATGCCTACGCGATTACCACGAAGGCTTCCTAGGCGTCTTAGCCGCCAATAGAATCTATTTAGCAGAAAAGACAAAGGGCACTCTGCATAACAACAGTTGTCCGTTAACCGAAGAAAGCTATCTTTATTTTTTAGATAAAAAGAAAGGAATAAATTAATGGCTTATCCTAAATTAATTAAAGAAACCAAAGAACTACTCGAAGATAAAAAGGGAGAAGACATTAAAATAATCGATGTTAGGCAAAGAACGCCTTTCACAGATTATTACATATTAGCTACGGCGCCTAACATGAGAGCCATAGGCGCGTACGCGGACGCATTGGAAGATTTCTTTCAAGAAAGAGTCGAAGATCTCAGACAGAGCGAAGGCCAACCAGAGTCAGGATGGGTATTAGTGGACGCCGGCGAAGTAGTAGTGCATCTCTTCTCAGCCGCAAAGCGTCAAGAAATGAACTTAGAAGACTTGTTCAAGTAATCTAAAAAAACCATAAAGAAAGACCGTCGTAGAAGAGCTACAAATGGTCTTTTTTTATACCCAAATTAAGGACTTAGAGTGGTTTCATTGACAATATTACAATTTGATTTTTGAGATACTATATCTTAGACCAAAACAGGCGGTGGAAGGAGATCGTCGTTTTTTAAGATTTTGCAAAAATGCTTCGAAAAAGTTCGGCAAATTAGTATTCACTATTTGCGCTCCACTTCCGAAAATACTATCTCTTCGCATAATAGCCTTTATGTTAACCTTTAATAATATATAAAGGCTATTTATCGCATTTTGAAAGTAACACATTTAGTTATAATAATCTGTTATCCACGTAATTTTTGAGTTCTTAACATATTTTCGAAAACTACTAATTAACTACTTTGGAAATCTACTAAACCTCACTTCAAAAACAATGTCTTTTTATGAGCGTAAAAACAGTACCTAAAATATTCACGAAAATACTCAATTTCTTAATTCATTTTTATATTGACATTATTTTGCAAGGGCTTTCATTATTCCTGCATTTTAAGTGAAAGAACCATTTATAAATGTCCTTATACATTCTTGATTCAAACGGATCAATAACCCCGCAAAAAGGAAAAGTATCCCTGACTTGAGGATTGCTTTACTTGTCTTTATCGGTTACCCCTTTTCCTTATTTATATATACGCAAGTAATTTTAAATATGAACAATTCTTCATATTTCTATTTTCTAGAACTGTATCTGTCGTATGCAGACATGATTCTCTTTGTTGAGACTTGAGTATAAACCTGAGTTGTCGAGATCTTGCTGTGTCCTAACATTTCCTGTACGGCTCTTAACTCTGCGCCATTCTCTAAAAGATGCGTTGCAAAGCAATGTCTTAAAGTATGCGGCGAAATTGCATCATCAATGCCGGCTGTCATTTCGTAATGTTTCACTTGTTTAAAGAAATAAACTCTGGAAACCGGATGACCTTGCTTGTTCAAGAACAGATAATTCGAACCGTGACCTGGATTCTTTTTCCTTACGCCGTCGATGTATTTAGATAAATACTCTAAAGCAAACGACGAAACAGGAACGCTACGCTGTTTGTTCCCTTTTCCAAACACGGTAATGATCTTCCCGGGGAAATCTACGTTTTTGAACTGAAGGCTGATTAATTCACTAACACGAAGGCCTGTGGCATACATAACCTCAAGCATCGCGCGATCCCTTTGTCCGCTTTCCTTTGTCATATCGGGAGATTCTAACAACGCTTCGACGTCCTCATTGGATACAACCAAAGGCAGCTTCTTGTCCTTCTTTGGTTTTTCGAACTCTGGAATGTCTGCTTCAATAAGCCCTTCTCCAACCAAAAATGTAAAGAAATTTTTCAGACAGCTATAACGTCTAAGAATCGTCGATGCCGCCTTATTATCTTCTCCTTCTTTTTGAATGAACTCTGCGATTTGTTGAATCATCAAATCATCGGTAGTCTTTGTTTCGTTGAAATAATCCAAAAACAGCTTAAGGTCTTCCTTATAGTTTTCTATGGTCGTTCTCGAAACACCTTTCTCTACTTGGAGATGCTGCAAGAACAGTGAAATAGCTTCTCTAATTTCCATTTCTCTTTAACGCCTCACTAGCAATCATGACCACCTTTTTATTGGCTTTCCTATTCAACGAGTCGATCAGTACCTGGGTTTTGTCTTCTTCATAGTCGCTTTCTTCGAAAAGCGACATCTGAGCGTTCCTGTCTTTAAAAGGAACCAAGTTACCCGCGGTAACCCCGACTAAACGGATTAACTTTCCTGAATAATTATCGGCAAACAGCTTTTTGGCCATCTTTGAAATGTCCTCAGCCTCAAACACAGGCTCTACGAGATTCAAAGACTTTGAACTCGCCTTGAAAGTATAGTCCTTTACATTTACGACCAATCTTTTACATTTCTTCTTTTCTTTTATTAGGCCATCGCTGACTTCTTGGGACAACGATTCGATAACTGTTTTGATTTCATCATAGTCATCGGTGTCCGTCATGAAGGTTTGGCTGTGCCCAATGGATTTAGGATCAGGCCTTTCCG
>CAMKAQ010000029.1 GCA_946410525.1 uncultured Caryophanales bacterium
CAAAGCGGACAACTCTCCTTGCGATATAAAGAGGATCCTCACCAGCTTCAAGCATCCTAGCGAGCCAATAGACAGCCGCATCAGGATCGCTGTTTCTCATTGATTTATGGAGGGCGGAGATAAGGTTATAGTGCTCTTCGCCTTTCTTGTCATAGAGGAATGACTTCCTAGAAGTCACTTGCTCAACAATCTCTTTGGAGACGGTGATCGTGTCATCTTGCCTGTCACCATTGAGAACAACCATCTCAAGGGTTGATAAAGCGCCTCTGGCATCGCCATTAGAGAAGGTGGCGATTGTTTCAAGGACTTGCTTCGAGGCTTTGATCTTCATGCCGCCGAAACCACGTTTGTCGGAGATGGCCTTCTTCAGAAGAGCGGCAATATCATCAACCGTCAAAGGATTGAGGACGAAGACCTTGCAGCGTGACAAAAGAGCGTTGTTGATCTCAAAGGAAGGATTCTCTGTTGTGGCACCCACTAAGATGATGCTGCCTTTCTCAACGAAAGGAAGGAAAGCGTCTTGCTGGGCTTTGTTGAATCTATGGATTTCGTCTACGAAGACGATTGTCTTGCCACCGAAGAGGCGGTTTTTCTCCGCTTCTTCCATGACGGTTTTGATTTCTTTGATTCCGCTGGTGACCGCGGAGAAGGTGATGAAATCTGCTTTCGTCATATTGGCGATCACTTTGGCAATCGTGGTCTTTCCGACTCCAGGCGGGCCCCAGAAAATCATCGAAGGGATTTTGTCGCTTTCGATGAGGTTCCTAAGGATTTTGCCTTTGCCTAAAAGATGGTCTTGGCCGACTATCTCATCAATAGATGTAGGTCTAAGACGCTCAGCCAAAGGCTCATTGTTTTCGTTCCAAAAGGACATCTGTTCGTTCATGCGCATTTATTCTACTTTATTTTGTCTGGGTTTATAATATGTGCATATGGATTTCAGTGGCATGGAGAAGCTTTCGCTTCTAGATTTTGACGACAACATCACCTGTACTTTGTTCTTTGCGGGCTGCAACATGCGTTGCCCGTTTTGTCATAACTCGGCTTTGGTTATTCCCGGAATGAAACCACAGTTCATCCCTTGGCAAGACATCAAAGACTTCCTTGAGAAGAGGAAAAACGTTCTTGATGCCGTCTGCGTTTCGGGCGGTGAATGCACTTTGATGCCGGATTTGCTGGAGAAATTGGGTGAAATCAAGGCCTTAGGATACAAAGTTAAATTGGACACTAACGGCTCTCGACCAGAGATTCTTAAGATCGCTGTCGAACAGGGTCTAGTCGATTACGTCGCAATGGACATCAAGAACTCCAAGGAGAAATACGCGAAAACCATTGGAGTGGACAACGTCGACATCAAAGACATTGAGGAATCAGTCGATTACCTCATGCACACCGATCTCGTCGATTATGAATTCAGAACGACCATAATCGAAGAATTCCATGAGACCGAAGACATTGAGAAGATCTCTCTTTGGCTTGCAGGTGCAAAACGTCACTTCCTCCAGCAATATGTTGATAGGGATGGCTGCATTGAACATGGTTTCCATCCTGTACCAAAAGAAAAGGCCCTCATTTGGAAGGCCATTCTTGATAAGAATATTGAGAAAGTCGAACTTCGTGGTTACGAATGAGACTTGGTCGTTAGATAGGTATTAGCATTTAAGGCGGCTATCGCACCATCGTTGCAAGCGGTGGTGAGCTGCCTTATTTTTTTGACCCTGCAATCACCGGCGGCAAAGACGCCTTCGGTCTTGGTGGCCATGTTCTCATCGGTAACGATGAAGCCCTTATCTAATTCGACGAGATTAGAGAATCTCTCGTTATCTGGAACCTGTCCGATAGCGACGAAGACACCGTTGATCTCAATCGTCATAGGTTTCTTGTCGAGTCTTCCCTCGAAGGAGACGCTTTCGACCTTATCCGTGCCGTTGAAGCGGACGGAATTGTAGTTATGGTAGATTGAGACGTTTTGAAGAGACTTAAGAGCGCTCACAAGGATATCGTCAGCGAAGAACTTATCAAATAAGGTAACGACATCGACATGACGGGAGGTCTTGGCTAGAAGCAAAGCATACTGAAGGGCGCTATTAGCGTCACCAATGACCATCGTGTCTTTGCCAGTGAAGAAGGCACCATCGCAAACGGCGCAGTAAGAGACGCCTTTGAGGTTCTCTCCTGGGATGCCTAAGTGACGGTGTTTGACTCCGCTAGCGATGATGACGGCTCTACCTTCATAATCGCCATATTCGCAATGAGCAACGAAGTTGTCGCCTTTCTTTTCGATGGATTTGACCTCATCCATCTCGAATTCGGCGCCTAAGGCAGTGATCTGCTCGAAAAGGTTATTGGACCATTCTAAGCCAGAGATCTCTTTGATGGATGGGAAGTTCTCAACTCTTGGAGAATCGGCGATTTGACCGCCGAACGCTTGCTTCTCGATGAGTTTAACGCTTCTTCCAGCTCTCAGCGAATAAAGGGCCGCGGTCATTGCCGCAGCCCCTCCGCCTATGATTAGAATATCAGGCAGCATTTCCGCCTTTCACCTTCTGGATGTAGCCTCTGATGTCGGAAGCGTTCTCGTATGCATCATAAGCTTCACCATTTGGAACTAAGAGAGTCGGCGCATTGGTGATACCGAAAGCGGTGGTCGTCTCTTTGTTTGAAACAGCGTCGATCTGTTCGTATTCGATGCCTTCTTTATCAAGCATCATCTTCGCCATCTTGCAGTTTGGGCAGGTTGGGGAAGTGAAGAGCATGACTTTGGTCACTTTTGGAGCGGAAGCCTTCTCTTCGTGCTCGCAGCACTCACAAGCGCTGTCGTGAGCGTGTGGACGGGAATTCTCGTTTGGAATGTAGGTCTTACGATCTTTGTATTCCTGAGCCTTTCCATCATTCCAGTTCTTAACTGGACGGTAGTAACCGGTGATACGGGACCAAACCTCAGCCTCTTTTCCGCAGATTGGGCAGGTGTGGACTTCACCATTGATGTAACCGTGATCCTGGCAGATCGAATAGGTTGGGGACATGGTGTAGTAAGGAAGTTTGTAGTTCTCGGCGATCTTACGGACGAGCTTCATGCAGCTCTCCCAGTTTGGAAGACGCTGGCCAAGGAAGGTATGGAAGACGGTGCCAGAGGTGTAAAGGGTCTGGAATCTGTCTTCGATATCAAGAGCGGCGAAGATATCGTCGGTGTAGCCAACTGGTAAGTGGGAGCTGTTGGTGTAGTAAGGGGTCTCACCAGCACCGCCGGCAGTGAGGATGTCTGGATATCTCTCACGGTCATGCTTCGCAAGACGGAAGGCAGTGGACTCAGCTGGGGTAGCCTCAAGGTTGTAGAGGTCGCCATATCTTTCCTGATAGTCGGAAAGGCGGGCTCTCATGTGGTTGAGGACCTCAACGGTGAAATCCTGGGCAGCCTGAGTGGTGAGGTCGGCTTTGATCCAACGGGCATTTAAGCAAGCTTCGTTCATACCAACGAGACCGATGGTGGAGAAGTGGTTCTTGAAGGAGCCAAGGTAATGCTTGGTGTATGGATATAAGCCAGCTTCAAGGAGTTTGGTGATGGTCTTACGCTTGACGCTGAGTGAGCGGGCGGCGATATCCATCATGCCATCGAGTCTGGCATAGAAGTCTTCCTTGTTGGTGGCAAGGTAAGCGATACGTGGCATGTTGATGGTAACAACACCGACGGAACCGGTGCTTTCACCACTTCCGAAGTAACCACCGGACTTCTTACGGAGCTCACGGAGGTCAAGACGGAGACGGCAGCACATAGAACGGACATCGCTTGGCTTCATGTCGCTGTTGATGTAGTTGCTGAAGTATGGGGTGCCGTATTTGGCGGTCATTGTGAAGAGGAGACGGTTGTTCTCGGTATCGGACCAATCGAATTCTCTGGTGATGGAATAGGTTGGGATTGGGTATTGGAATCCACGGCCGTTGGCATCGCCTTCGATCATGACTTCGATGAAGGCTTTGTTGATCATATCCATCTCGGCTTTGCAATCACCATAGGTGAAATCCATTTCTTTGCCACCGACGATGGCTGGGAGGTTCTTAAGATCCTCTGGGACAGTCCAGTCGAGGGTGATGTTGGTGAATGGAGCCTGGGTTCCCCAACGGGATGGGGTGTTGACACCGAAGATGAAGGATTGGATGCACTGCTTGACTTGCTTGTAGGTAAGGTTGTCAACCTTAACGAATGGGGCGAGATAAGTGTCAAATGAACTGAATGCCTGAGCTCCCGCCCATTCGTTCTGCATAATACCGAGGAAGTTGACCATCTGGTTGCAAAGGGTGCTCAAATGGCCGGCTGGGGTGCTGGTGATCTTGCCTGGAACGCCACCCAAACCCTGTTGGATGAGCTGTTTGAGGGACCAGCCAGCGCAATAGCCGGTAAGCATGGAAAGGTCATGGATGTGGATGTCCGCATTACGGTGGGCATCACCGATTTCCTTATCGTAAACCTGGCTTAACCAGTAATTAGCGGTAACCGCGCCGCTGTTACTGAGGATAAGACCACCGACGGAATAAGTGACGGTACTGTTCTCTTTAACACGCCAGTCGCTGATTTTGAGATAGTTGTCGACGACTGTCGCATAGTTAAGCTCGGTCTTCTTGATCTCACGGATATCCGCATGTTTCTTACGGTAGTCCATGTAGCTGTGGGCCACATCGACGTATCCAGCCTGGATCAAGACGATTTCAACGCTGTCCTGAATGTCTTCAACATCCACGATGCCATTGTTGACCTTCTTATTGAACTCCGCTGTGACACGGCGAGCTAAAAGCTCAATGATATTTTTATCTGCTTCTTTGTGTTCCGCGACGAAAGCTCTTTCGATAGCTTTCTCGATTCTCGATAAATCAAATTCAACGATCGATTCATCTCTTTTTCTAACTTTTAACATACACAACGCTCCTTTCGCGTTCGCACACACATGGGGATTAAGTAATAAGGGGCTTTAAAACGCCTCCATTACCGACCCGATTTATGTTGGGAAGATTCGGTTCATCTTCCTTGCACCGATAATCATAAGGAACGGATAGCAAATTGCAATCAAAATGCACACCTATTTTTGAGAAAAATCTTGAAAACTTTTTCACAGAGTTTTCCACAATGAAAAACACTAGTATTTTTGCCATTTTGACGGGCACCAAAAGAAAGATAATGAAGTCAATAATAAAAATATCAATTTATGACAGTGTATCAAAAAGTACGAATATAAGCGCTGACAAGCCGTTTTCTCGTTTCAAAAAAATCTTTTGACGTCGTGATCAGTCAAATTTCCGCGTGAATCACTGCTCCTTACATTGACGAATAAAAATGTGGAAAACTTAAAGGCCAAAAAATGCGATGGGAATTGATGAATTTTGAGGTCTCTTTCACTATTAAATTCGCGTATCAAAAAACTACTAATTTTTAGAGCGTTTTGATACACCTTGAAGCACTATTTTGGTATGGCGTGCGCACGTGCACCATATTTATATAGAAGTATTTAATTTTTGATAGAGTGCGCTATCATAAAATCAACAATTGTTTCGGAGGAACAATAAATATGGGAGAGAAACAACCAAAGAAGAAGGGTGCTTTTAAGAGATTCTTCGAAGAATTTAAGGCATTCCTTAACAAAGGCAACGCTTTCATGCTTGCCGTTGGCGTCGTCATCGGCGGTGCGTTCAACGCTATCGTCACCTCACTCGTCAACATCTTGATGAGCTTAGCGACCTGGGCGGTTCCAGGAGGTCTTAAAGGACTTGTTACCGTCCTTCCAGCCGTCACTGACGCTCAGAAAGGCGCTGAATTCCTTCAGGGCGCAAGCAGAGTTAACCTTCAGTCATTCACCATGGCCGAAGTCAACGATCGCGTCATTGAATTCGCGGCCGCTCAAGGCAAAGAAGGCTTAACCATTCAAAGCGAAGACTTCATCCAGTGGAAGAACTCGCTTCTTGGCCTTTATGAACAGCACGGCACAACCTTCACCTACAAGATGTCCGCCGTCATTGATTGGGGCACCTTCATCAATGCCGTTATCGCTTTCATCATCATCGGTTTGACTTTGTTCATCATCGTCAAAGTTATGAATAAGCTTGAAGAAAAGAAAGCCCAAGCTAAGGCTGCTGCTCTTGAGAAATACTACGAGAAGCACCCAGAAGAGAGACCGGTCCCACCAGAGGAAGGCACTCCAGAACCAACCGAAGCTGATTTACTTAAAGAGATTCTTGCCGAATTAAAGAAAGCCAACGAAGGCAAAAAGAAACCGGCAAAAGAAGCCGAGTAATCGGTATTAAAATCAAAAAAGAGGCAGCAAAACCTGCCTCTTTTCTTTTTTGAAGGGTTATTTAATGGCGTCTACGATATGCTTAGCGTAAACCCCAGCGATGTTCTTTCCGGTTATTCTCTCGATCTCCTGCAAGAAGGCGTTTGAATTAACTTCGCAAAGGATTGGGTTGCCATTTTCGTCGTCTAGAAGATCGACACCACAATAATCGAGTTTCAATATCTTAGCGGCTTTTTCCGCTGCCTCAACAAATGAGAAAGGAAGCTCAATAGTTTCACCGTGGCCGCCCTGGGCAACATTACTTCTGAAGTCGCCGTTGTCATTAGATCTCTTCATAGAGGCAACAACCTTGCCACCGATCACGATGATCCTGAAATCATGGCCCTTACTCGATTCAATGAATTGCTGATATAAGTGAGCGTTGAACTTATGTTCTTTCTCAAAAGACACGAGTTCATCGTAGTTCTTGATTAAATAGACCTCTTTTCCAAGGCTTCCAAAATTATCCTTGGCTACAATTGGGAAGGATAACTCTTTAGCAACTTGTTTAATGAAGGCCTCATCATCGATTCCAGCGTAGTTAAGAGGCGCCGAGATCGTCTTTGGCATCTTTATTCCGCTATTAGATAAGGAGATGTAGGTGAGCATCTTGTCATCGCAAAGCCTAATAGCCTCTGCGCTGTCGAAAAGCTTTATGCCGGCTTTCGCTAACATCTCAGAGACATATAAATCCTTATCTAGATACAAAACGAAGTCATATTTCTCCATTTCCTTGGCGAAAAGGTCGCCGGTAGAGGTGATGTAGGAGAGGATTTCGGCGTTTGTTCTGTAATCGAGAGCAACGCCTAAAGAACCTAGCTCTTCTTTCATCCTTTTATAGAAGTGAAGAGAGGCAGGGGTTTGGATATAAGCGTTTAGAATCGCTAAGCCGGTCTTTAACATCCCAACAATTTTATGATAACTAGCAAAATCTTCAATACATTAGCAAAAATGACAGTATAATGACAAAGAGGTAATTATTATGAACGACATCAAACCAATCACATTACTACGAAATACGGACAAGTTAAGGAAAGAATTAGAGGAGAACGAAGGTAGGATTATTATCACCAAGAATGGTCAAAAAGACTTCGTCATCCTTTCTGATGAGGCTCACCAAAAACTCCTGAACGAAGGGGGTTCTGCCAAAGAAAAGTCAAGATTTGCAAGGATTTCTGATAAAAATGAGCTTTCCGATCCTCTTGGCTTTGTTAAGGTTGCAGCTCAATCAATCGAAGTGGAGATCGCTGGCGTCACTCATAACAAAGAAGAAATAATCAAGGCTGTGAGCGAGGCAAGCAAAGAAGGCGTCAAAATTCTCGTTTTGCCAGAATTATGTCTAACTTCTGCCACTTTAGGTGATTTGGTCTTCAACAAAACCATTGAAGAATTGGTCGATAAAGCCCTTGTTGAGCTTAAAGAAACCTCCAAAGAGAACGACCTTCTCTTCACCGTCGGCGCTCCAATCAAGAGCAACGGAAAACTATATAGCTGTGGTGTCGTTTACTATGGTGGCGAGATCCTTGGCATCGTTCCAAAAGCCTATCCATCCGACAATAGATATTTCTCTGAGGGACCAAAAGAGGGTTACATCAATCTTCTTGGAGAAAAGATCCCATTTGGAACCAATTTGATCTTCGTCGACTCTAATTACCCAAAACTCAGAATCGCCGTTGAGCTTTCTGAAGATATCTCCAACATCGAGGTCCCTTCCGCGAAAGCGTCACAGGCAGGCGCGAACGTCATCCTAAATTTATGTGCCACGCCTACACTTATTGGTTCGGCCGAATACACGACAAGCCTTTTGAAGACGGCTTCAGACAAAATGACTGCCGCCTACATCCTTGCCAACGCTGGTGATGGCGAAAGCACAACCGACATGATCTTCGGTGGCCACAACATCATCACCGAGAACGGAAAGATACTTAGTGAGTCATCCCCGTTCAAGATGGAAAAGGCCATTTCTGAGATTGATATCGAACTTCTTGAGGCCGAAAGAAACAGAAACCATTCATTCAAAGCCAAATACGAAAACGATTATCAGACGATCTTCT
>CAMKAQ010000030.1 GCA_946410525.1 uncultured Caryophanales bacterium
AACCGTTAGTCGGATCAGTAGAGCAGCCCGAAAGGACCATCGACAAGACTGGAACAAGAATGAGTTTTTTGAGTTTCATAACCTCTCCTCCTACTAACTAGACGATTGATATACCTAAAATCGCTAAAAAGTGATTTGAAACATAATCTAGGTGCTTTATTGAATTTGTCACGAATTATTTATAAAAAACCCACCTTTTTGGTGGGTTTGTTCTTTAGTTGGTGCCGACTACAGGAATTGAACCCGTAACCTACTGATTACGATTCAGTTGCTCTGCCAATTGAGCTAAGTCGGCACGTGAAGTAAATATAGCCCTTGGGCCTATTCTTAGCAACACATTAATCTCTGAGACGAAGGATTGTGAAATAGGCGCTTATGGCGATGAAGATGGTCGCGGTCGGCTCGATGAAGTATAAGACGTATTCCACGAGGGCGGTGGTTATCGTTACGCCTTGCTCTGCTGCCGACAAGAAATAGAAAGGAATGAGGGCGCCATTGGCCAAAACAGCCATGATGGTGAAGACCAAACACCAATTACGGACCGTCTCATAGGTGGTCGATCTTCCTAGCATCTGGTAGCTACGGAATTTGATATAGGTCATAAGACCGCTTAAGAAAGCAAGAGCGGAAAAAGCAAGGAAGAGTATCGCCAAGATGATGTAGGCGGTATTCCCACTCAAAAACAACGGGACCGAATCGAAAACGTTTTGGATGAGGAAAAGTCCGAAATCAAAGAGGGTATAGAAGACAAATATCATAAACCCTCTATAGGCGATGGTCGTTCCTCTGATATTGCCGGTTAGAAGGTAGTAATAGGCAATGAGAACGAAGATGTAGCTGATGATGGTTAGGATGTCTGGCGATTCAATGTTTTGAACGAGATAGAGAACGAAAGCGGTGATTTGGCAAGCCACACCAAGGAGAGCGAAAAGGATGGCGAAGAATTTCTTGTAGCCGTATCTGAGTCTGTTTTTAAATGCGTAGAAGTTCATGTTATTGGTGCCTCTTCACTTCGAATCTGTATAGGGTGATTTCCTCATCATCCTCAATGCCTGCCTTTTTCCTAGCGACGTCGATTTGCTGATCAGGCGTCTCAATTCCCGAAAGCCCTGGGAGGACGACTCCTTTTCTGTCGCCGTTCTCAACGATGATGCCATACTTTGTGACATCAAGGTCCATGACGCTCAGAATCGGGATCGGGTTCGTAAGGACATCGACGACGATCTTAAGATATGGGAATTCGCTTTTCTTGATTGGGCTGAAACGAGGGTCGCAGGTTGCTGCGCTTACAGCGTTATGGGCGATCTCTTGGCCAAGGTTCTCTTTGAGAGGCTTCACTGAGCCAAGGCAGCCACGGAGTTCGCCATGCTCATAGATGGTGACGAAGACCCCTGCTTTCGTCTTGAGGAAGTTGTCTGGGAGGATCTCTTCCATCGGAGGAAGCTTCTTGGTTTTGATGTATGTCTCTATGCACTGCCTCGCCCATTTGACATAGAGGTCGCTTTTTTCGGTGTGCTCATTGATGGAGAACTCTTCCTTTGAGCAATAGAGCTCATAGAAGGCTCTCGAAGCATCAAAGCCTAGGGCTTCGATCTTAGCGACAAGATATCCTATGCCAAAAGGGGCCTCATGGGAAAGGATTGTGCTCTTGATTTCTTCGCGGTCAAGCATGCCAGCAAGGACAAGGATGGAGCGGTGTCCGCATTCCTTGGCTTTAGAGATGAGGGAACGGTCCATCGAAAGAAGGAGACCAAAGTTCCCTGTTTCGATGATTTTCTGCATCATCTCGTCATAACGAGGGCCTTCGATACGGAACCCATAAGGACCATCCGCACGTTGGCAATGCGAGAGGTCAGCGCTAGCAATAACGACAATCTTCTTTTGACTATTCGCAAAGACGTTGCCAAGCATTTGACCATAACGGTAATGCTCTAGAAGAGGGAATCCGCTTAAGCCTAAACGAACCGCTTTGAAGTTGCGGTAAAAACGGTTGATGTAATATAGCGGGACCAAAGTTCCGTGGTCAGACAAGTTGTCGCTTCCGGCTGATGGGCCTGCCGCGATTTTATTTTGAGAAGCAGCGTCAGCGATTTCTTTGACAAGCTCGCGGTCATAGAAAATGCGGAAGTTCAAGCCTGGAACGCCATACGCCGAGAAGTTCCCAATGCCCACTTCGCCATCGGCGATCGGGAAGAAATCCCTATAGGCTTCCGAGTGAGGCGAAATGAAAACGATGGTGTCAGGTTCGAGGGCGGCGATCTCTTTGGCGACAGCGATTAAAGAGGCGACCGTTTTCTCAGCGGCCTTCTCTTTTCCGCGCCCCACTTCCGGCACGCAAAAGGGTGGATGAGGCAAAATGTAGGAACCTATAATCGGCATATTGCCAATTATATAGCAAAGAGAAACCTTTTGTTTGAGAGTTTGGCCTAGAGGTTCTCGTTTTTGAGTAATTCCAACATTTTATAGCATTAACTTTTTTCGATATTTATCACATATAGCGGTCACTTTTTTATAATTTTTGTACTTCGTGTATACATAAGTATTGAAAAAAGCGAAAACATTGTTTTAATAAAAATCGACAGGAGATCGCTATGAAGAAAAAGGAAACCAAATCAGGGAAGAAAACCCGTTTGCAGAAGAACTTCCAGCAAACCGTTTTGAAGTTCTACCGCAAAAAGAACGTCGACGAGATTACGATCAACGAGGTTTGCAAGAAGCTTGGAGTTCCTCGTTCATCCTTCTACTACCACTACAAAACGATCCGCGATGTCGTCGCTGAGATCCAAAGCGACTTCCTTAAGAGCAACAGGAACGCTTTAGCGGCCATCAAATTGACCGGAAACGAGAAAGTTGACTTTGTCAATTGCTTCGAAGCCGTCATAACGATAACCAAAAACAACGAGAACCTAGTCAGAGCCTTCGCTAACGAAAGATACGATTCCGAATTCTTGCGCTCATGGGCCAAAGCCATCTCCGAAGGATTCTCCAAAGAAGCGGGACATCGTGAACGCGTCATCGCCTTCCTTACCATCTTCGGCATCGGCGATTACCTCAACAAAGGCGTCTCCCTCAATTCCTTCGATTCCGAAGCGGCCTACGAAGTGGCTTCCCGCATCTACGACATCAAAGCAGAATTCTATTCAGCATTAACCAAATAATAGACAGCGATTATTTGTGCTATGATTAAAGGTGAAACCAAAGGTTTTGCCTTTTTTTGATTTATGAAGAGATACAAAGATTACATGATTCGCGGCCAAGACAAAGATGGCCAAGTGAGGTTCTTCGCGATCACAACCAAGAGCCTTGTCGAGAAGAAAAGAAAAGCTCAGAATTACTCCCCTATCGCAACTGCCGCTATCGGCAGGCTTATGAGCGCGGCCCTCATGATGGGCTCGATGCTCAAAAACGAAGACGAGAGAGTCGCAATCCAAATCAAAGGCGAAGGCCCTATGGGTGGACTTGTCGCTTCTTCTAACTGCAAAGGCACCGTCAAAGGCTATGTCGAGAACCCAACCGTTGTTCTTCCACCAAACGAATACGGTCATTTGGCTGTCGGTGATGCCATCACCCCAGGGAAGATGACCGTTATCCATTACTCGGATTTAGGTGAGCCACACGTGACCACTTTGGATTTGGTTAGCGGGGAGATCGGAGATGACCTTTCTTACTACTTCGGCCAAAGCGAACAAACCCCATCGATCGTCGGTGTTGGTGTTTCTTTTAGGAAAGACGTCCATGTCAAAGCGGCCGGCGGTTTCATCGTCCAGCTTCTCCCTGGCGCCAAAGAGGAAGTCATTTCCCGCTTAGAGCAAAACGTCATCGCCATGAAATCCGTAAGCGAGATCCTCAAAGCCAATAAGAACGATCCAGAAGCCTTAATCAAGATGGCCCTCAAGGGCTTTGATTATGAGGTTGATGGAACCTTAGACGTCAAATTCCGCTGCGGCTGCTCCAAAAAGAAGAGCCGCAAGATACTTTCTTCGTTAACCCTTCATGACCTCGAAGCCATCAAGAAAGAAGGCAAGGGAACATCTGTTTCATGCGGGTTTTGCGGGAGAAATTACGATTTTTCACCTGAAGAAGTCGCTCAAATTGCCGAAGAGAAGCTTAATAAGCGCATAAAATAAAAACTTCCTATCTTAGGAAAAGTATTTAATACTTGTGCTATGAATATCCCATACGAATGGATTGATGCCTCGAGCAAATCCCCAGGCTTAATGGAATTTAGACCATCCTCAGAAAGAGGCCTTCGTTTTTCCATGAACCCAAAGCGCATGGCCTCGATGATTGCCCATAACAACACCAGAAGCCAGACCGACTTCTACGTCCAGCCGGCGAAGAACGGACTCAACATCGTTTTCGGCGAAGGCGGAGCAATGATTCTCCTTTCCATCAGCGACACCGACATGTCGATCAACTTCTTCCACAATGGCAAATTCACCGGAAGATCGGTTGTTTTCCCAAATGGCAAAAGAGCCTACTGCATGGATGGCAACGCCAAGGTCAAAAGATGGAAAGAACCAGTCATCCTTTCTTACACAAGCCCAGTGATGAAGATGCACTTCTTCCCAAGAAGCTCAATCGAACTCATCAAAGAGACCCCTACCACCATCACATACCGTTCTTTAGAACCTGTCGACAAAGTCTACCTTGAAGCTTTCATGGGTGAAGCCGAGATGGCCATCCGCTTCAGAGACAAAACAGGTAAAGACGAATTCATCGTCAATAACGAAAGCAAAAATGGCAGAGAATTTTTAACGATCAGAGATCTCTCAAACATTAATGCTGGCTATTTCGAATATAGGCCAATCGAGCACACCTTATCTTTCTTCGATAAGCAATCAGGGTTCATCCTTGAAACGAGAGGACACATGAAACTGACCCGCGTCGATATGACCACCAAGGCGGAGACAGTCACCGACCTTGGCAACCTCTTGGAGTTATAACCATGGAGTGGAAAGTCAAAAAAGTTGTTCAAGAGACTTCCCACTCTTTTTTGAATTTCGTCACCGTCACTTATGACGTTACGAAAATCGATGGGACCCATTATGACTACGAATACTTCATGGCAACCCGCCATGACAAAGACCATATCCTTCCTTTGACCAAGGATTATTCAAGGCCTGATGGAGTTACCATTCCTCTCTACTATGTAGATGAGGAAGGAAAGGTTTCCATCCTTCTTACTTCCCAGTTTAGACCTGCCGTTGGAAGAAGGGTCACATCGATCCCTGCTGGACTTCTTGATGAAGGCGATACCGACATCTTAGAAGCAGCGAAAAGAGAAGCTCTCGAAGAAGCGGGAGCAGTCATCACCGATTTAGAGGTGTTGGCCCCTAACGGCACCACATCTTCTGGACTTAGCGATGAGACCAATGCGGTTGTACTAGGAAGAATCGTTTCATTTAAAGAAAAGAACCTCGAGGCTTTTGAGGATATCGACTCGAGGCTCTATAGTCTTGATGAGGTTAAGGAGATGCTTAAGGACGATAAGTATTTCTTCGCCTTAAACGTCAGGCTGATGCTTCTTTATCTCCTTGAGAGATTCAAATAATTAGTTGATCTTCTCGAATTCTGGCTCTGGCTCCTCAACGGACAGGGCTTTTTCGATTACGACCTTGTTGAGAGGTCTGTCTTGGAATCCGGTTTTGACGGAGGCAATCTTGTCAACGACATCCATGCCTTCGATGACATGTCCGAAGGCGGCATATTGGCCATCGAGGAAAAGGTCGTCTTTGTCACAGATGAAGAACTGGGAGCCTGCGCTGTTAGGATTCATGGCACGGGCCATTGAGATGACGCCTCTCTTATGAGAGAGTTCATTCTTCACACCGTTGGAGCGGAATTCGCCTTTGATGGAATACCCTGGGCCACCGGTGCCGTTGCCTAATGGGCATCCACCCTGGATCATGAAGCCTTTGATGATGCGATGGAAGGTAAGGCCATCATAGAAACCTTTGTTAACAAGAGAAACGAAGTTTGCAGAACTGATTGGGGCGTTCTTGTAATCGAGCTCGATTTTGATTTCGCCCATGTTCGCGATTTTGAGAATAATCATATTAATCTCCTTTTTGGCATTCATTAATTATACTTCGAGAGTTGCCAAATGGTTTTATTTCTTTTAATGTTTTCATTATGAAAAAACCAACAGACGATTTAACCAAAGCAAAACTCATTTATAGCGGAGAGCTCTTCCTCTTCGCGATTGTCGCCGCTGTCATTGCGACCCTCACCCTCACCGGTGTCATCGGCATGAGCGACACCAAAGTAACCTGGTTCACCTGGATTACCCTTATCGGCGGAACCATTCTCATCGGAAACACCATCTGGTTCTTCGCTTCCAAAAAGAAAAGGGCGAAAGGCTCGATGCTCGACACGCTCCTTCTCATCCCTGTCCCATGCGCGATGATTCCGATCGACATCATCCACCTCGTCAACGGGGCGATTCCGAATGAGGATTACAAATTCATCATCTCCGCTGCTCTCTTCTATGTGACTGCGATCTATGTCATTGAAGGCATCTACCACTGGTTCAACCCTCTCCCGCTTCTTGTTGAAGCCGCTAAGGAAGAGGATGAGAAAAAAGAAGAAAACCCTGACAAATCCCATTCGGATCCTGACTTCGAATAAAGAAAAAGACCGGCAAATCACCGGTCTTTCTTTTTTTAGCTTAGATTAATAGTTCTTGGCTTCGAGCTCGAAGTAGGACTGTGGATGCATGCAGACTGGGCAGATTTTTGGAGCCATCTTTCCGATGACGATGTGTCCGCAGTTGCGGCATTTCCAAACGGCGACGTCCTTGGCGACATAGACGACTCCGCCTTTGACGTTCTCTAAGAGTTTCCTATATCTCTCTTCGTGGTGCTTTTCGATGGCGCCGACCATTCTGAATTTGGCAGCGATCTCTTTGAAGCCTTCTTCGTCAGCGATCTTAGCGAATGAGTCATACATATCGGTCCATTCGTAGTTCTCACCGTTGGCGGCTGCTTCTAAGTTAGAGGCGGTATCTTTGATCTCTCCGCCTTCAAGATATTTGAACCAGAGTTTGGCGTGCTCTTTCTCGTTTTCGGCTGTCTCAAGGAAGATAGCGGCGATCTGCTCATATCCTTCCTTCTTGGCTTTTGATGCGAAGTAGGTGTACTTGTTGCGGGCTTGGGATTCACCGGCAAAAGCTTCCATCAAACATTTTTCGGTCTTTGATCCTTTTAATTCCATATTATGTGGCTCCTTATGAAACCATTATATCGAGAAAAAGAAAAAGCGTTAATCAAACGCTTAGTTTTCTTTCAAAACGGGGGTCTTCTTCCACCTACTTAGCTCAACGATGCCAAACGTTGAGATCAGGACCGGCAAGGAGAAGGAGACGAGCTCGATGTAATCCTCGAGTTCTAAGGAAGATAGATCCTTATATACGAAGAAGATGATTAGGCAAAGGCAAGAGACGATGATGGCCGCGATGATGCCGGCAAGGGTTGATGGCCACCACATCGATGGCTTATCAGCGGTCTTAGCGGCGAAGAAGAGGGCGCATGGGATGATCTCGATGAGAATCGTGCCGAAGACCTCGAAGACGATTTCATTCGCGACAGGGTTATTGAATACGGCGTCAGGAATCATCGTTATGGCGCATATGCCTTGAATAAGAACGCCAACCCAGGCGATGAGGAAGGCCAAGGAGAAGTATTTCCTTTCTCTTACCTCTTCGTGGTTCTTCCAGATGGCGACTATGAAGAAGATGAGGCCTAGCGAAGCGAGTATCTCAATACCTCTGAAGAGATAGACATACCATTCCCCGCCGTTAATCGCCGTATAGACAATAAGAAAAATGGAGAGAGCGATGTTCACAAAGTCATATATCTCAAAACCCCAGGTCTTGAATTCAAAGGGTTTTCTCTCTTCTTTTTCCATAGAAAAGATTATAGAAAAAAGGAAAATGCTTCGCAAATCCTCTCTCTATTTCGCTTTTTTGCTTCTGACGATGAAGAAAGGGATATCGATGATGAGCATTAAGAGCAAAGCAATAAGAGCAAGAGGAAGAATGTCTTCCACCGCTCCAGAAGATTGGGCGTTGGAGATAAGACCGCCAACAGATGGTTTGGAGGCTGAGGTCGCGCTAAGGACCTCGCTCATGATGCAGACCTTCATGCTAAGACCTAAGCTCTGCGCGATTGAGAGTCTTGCATAAGCAAAAGCGTCTGGCCAAAG
>CAMKAQ010000031.1 GCA_946410525.1 uncultured Caryophanales bacterium
ATCAAGACGTCCGGCAAGGAACTCGCTCATCGCGGTTTCGTGCTTCTGGATGATCTTGGTCTCGATCCTATCCATCTGGAACTGGCCAGTGTGTTTGCCATCTTTGTAGCCATACCAGTTGTCGTTACGGACGATGGAGATCTTGTCACCAGCGGTGAAGGACTCGAGTCTATATGGTCCATAAGACATGTAGTTCTCGGCTTTGTTGGAAGCGTAGGTGGTAGCCCAGCTGTTTCCGCTAGGAAGCTTCTGAGCGAGTCTGTCATAGAGATCGACGTTGACAAGCCAGTTGCCGGTGAGGGCGAACTTAAGGTTCAAAGCGGTGATGGAACGGCTGAGGTAGAGACGGATCTTGTAATCGCCCAAGGCCTTGATGCCGACCTGGTCGAATTCGATCTTAGCGCCCGTGTAGGTGCGGACATAAGTGAAGAGAGGTAACTTCCAAGCCCAGGATTTGGTGGAATCTCCCCTGCCACGAGCGAAGGCCTTGACGACGGCCTTGAGGTCGCTTTCGAGAGCTTCTCTGTTATAGGTCTCGATGTTGCTGTCAACCCAGCCATCTTCGGTGTTCTTGATGGTCTTGATGTAATCTTTCTGGCCAAGGTAGTTTTCGAAGCCATCGTTGAAGACGTCAAGTTCAAGGTCAACGTTCTGCTCTTTGATGAGGTTGCTGCTGACGCGGTCTGGACGGCCAACCTTCTCAGAAGTTGGATCTTCTGGGTTGACTGGACGGAAGACGGTGTCCCAGCTGGTATCTTCACGATGATCCTTGTACATCATCAAGTAGTAGGAATAGGCAAGGATGATTCTCTGAGACTGAAGTTTGACGTTGTAGTCATCTCCCATCTGATCGAGGATGGTGTAGAAGGTGGTATCGGCATCGCCACCGATGGTGGTTAAGTAATCGGTGTACTTGCCAAGGTTAAGGAAGTAGAAACCGGTATCGTTTTCAACTTCTCCGTTATCCTGTTTGTATTTGTAGAATGGCTCAACGGTCTGACGGCCTTGTTTGTAGTAGTTCTCGGCGTTGCAAAGAACGAGGTTGCTGCCGAAGTAGCCATCAGCGCGGTAGTTGGCGAATTTTGGCGAAAGCTGACGTTCCATGGAATCGACATAATCCTTGGAAGTGATCTTTGTGCCATCTTCCCAGCAAGCGTCTGGGTTAAGGGCGATGTCCCAAGCCATGCCGGCGGTTGGGTTGCCATCGTAGTAGGTCTCGATTTCTTTGTCGTTTAAGCTGCTAACAGCGTCGACTGGCATCTCGGAAGCCATTTCGGTGACGAACTTGTAACCGTTCTTCGCTTCGTTGAGGATGCAGTCATAGAGACCGATTTCGCAGAAACCGCTGACGTAGCTTTCGTCGCTGGTTTCCCAGTTGTGGGTGTTCCAAGTCTTTGGTGAGGTGGAAAGGTAGGTATTGTAGGTGTAGCCAGTTGAAACTGGTGGCGTGCTGCAGCCTGCAAGGATTCCCATGCTCATCAAAGCACCGGCACCCAAGATAAGAATTTTCTGTTTTTTCATTTTTTTTACTCCTTTATCGCAGCCAAAGGGGACCATTACGATCCCCCTCGGTTTTTTGTTGTTGTGATTAGGCAAGGATGCCAGGGTTGGCATTGGCGGCAGTGAGAGTCGAGAAGTCGAAGGTCGTGGTGCCAATGTCGGAAAGGGTGAACTTCATCACGAAGTAGTTGTTGGTGATATCGCTGAATGGAGCGTACATCAAGAATTCCATGACGACTTCGTTTGTGGCGGTATCAACGGAGACAGACCTGTAGTCACTGGATCTGGAGTAGGAGTGCTTTCCGCCATCTCCCCATCCATCTTCAGCTTTGGTCCAGGTTCCGGCAAAGTCTTTTAAGACGCCGTAATCGGTTCCGCCGAGAAGTCCGAAGACCTGAGCGGCGAGGAGGTTGGTCTGAGTGGTTTCGGTGTGGTCTCCAACATCACCGGCGAAGATGACTTTGGTTCCCTCGGTCTCCTTGCTGGTCCAGTTGGTGACGTTAGCGCCAGCAGCGGTGACGTTGTTGGCAGCCATCTGCTTCACTTCGGCCATCTGGAAGACATCGGTCACGCCAGCGATGGCGCTACGAGCTGGAAGGACTTTGGCAGTCTGATCATCGTTGTCGGTGAGTCTGGTGCTATATGCGGCACCGCTATCGTTCCAAACAGCGGAGATATCCATGAGGGAGTAGTCAGCAGCCTGGGTGTATCCATTGGTGGTTTGCTCAAGCTTCTTGCCCTTGAATTCGGTATAGACACCAGTTGAGGTGTATTTCTCAGTGATGACGGCATCGCAGGTTCCGAGGAAGAGGGCTGCGGCAGTGCTTCCGAATTCGCTTTCCGCTGGGACGAACTTGGTGTCGGCAGTGCTCTTGCTAGCGACGGCATAAGCCTCAACGGTGAGGGTGAAGTTGCCAGCGGCGTTAGCGGCCTGGAAGGCAGTTGGGATCTCATCAGAGGTGATCTTGGCTGGGATGAAGGAAGCGTCGGCGACAGCGGCGTTCATCCAAGCGAGCTCGGTGCTTCCGATAGCGGAGATCTTAACGGTACGGAAGACAACGTTGTCGGTATCGTCTCCGACAAGGATGTCGAACTCAGCGATATCTGGGTTGCCATCGATGTTGATGTCTTCGAATCCTTTGAAGACAGCTCCGTAGAATGGGTAGGTATTGCCATAGTCATCTTCTGGCTCAGTGATGCCAGCGGACCAAGCAAGGCTTTCACAGAAGGTTGCGCTCATGAGGAGGACGTCTTCGCCATCTAAGCTGACATAGGTTGAGTCAGCGGCGTTAAGCTCGAGGTCCATGGTGATGAGGAACCAGTCATAGTTCTGTTGAATACCAGGCTTGAAGACTGGAACTGGAGTATGGTTGGCACCCTCGGTGATGTAGCCAAAGTAACCATTGCCATCAGCGAGTTTGGCAATGATGAAGCTATCTGGGTCGCCTTTGTCATCAAGAGCGAATGGGTCATCTGGATCGTAAACGACAGAGTAGTTGGCGTTATGAGCGATTGTCCAACCGTATTGAAGCTGGCCAGTAGCGCTGTGGCCATAGACTTCAACGGTGAAGTTGCGGCGATCTACTTCGAGAGGGGATAAGAAGGAAATCATCTTGTACTGATCGTCGCTAATGACGTTGACGGTGAGTTTAGTGACGAGACCGCCAGCGGAGACGGTGACGTAGAAGGTACCGACCTCAGTGCCTTTGATCTTGTGGCCATCGATGGTGATCGCCTTGGAGTTGGTGCTTAATTCGAATTCCTTATCGGTTGAGCCATCGCTATACTCGATGCTGATGTAGTTATCGAGGTTGAGCGCGATATTCTCCTGCATGTAAGGAATTTCTTTCTCACGCTTGATCAAGGTTGGATCTTTCTCGGTCACAGAAACCGATGCTGAATTCTCATTACCATTTGAATCGCTTATTGGCTTCTCACAGGAGCCTAACATTGCGAGTGCGGCTGTGGACAGAAGCATAAGCTTAGTTGCAAATTTTTTCATAATTGTCTGCTCTCCTTTCTTGAAAGAGTGAGGTTAATATAGAACACATAAGCCAATTTTCAATAATTATTTTATTTTAAATAAAAAGGCGAACAGGGCTCCTAAGGCCTTTTTTAAAAAGGCGGGAGCACCGCAACTGCAGGTTTCTAGACATTTTGGGGTGCTTTTCTCAACTTGTAAGCGGTTTCACTTTTCAGTCAAGATAAATTCAGTAGCGATGAACAGGCCTTTACGATTGTCCAAAAATCGGTAAGAAAATCTCAATTGGGAAGGGCATTAAGGGAAAACGCGTGGGCGCGCTCAATCGCAATTAGGGGCTATCAATGGAAGTCGGAAATAGGGTAATATGTTTTGGACAAATGGCACCAAAAAGCATCTACGAACAAGTCGCCGAAACGGTTAAAAGAACGCCTTTTGCGAAGGCGATCGTTTTCGAAAACAAGAAATACAATTACCGTCAATTTGGAAGAGAAATATTGAGGGCTGCGGGAAGGCTTTCCGCGTTAGGAATCAAGCCTCGCGATGTCGTCACCGTCCTTCTCCCGAACTGCCCTGACAGCGTTTTCATTTTCTATGGACTTAGCGCGATAGGCGCCATCCCCTACAACATCCATCCTCTCACCCCTGGACCAACCGTCGCCAAGATGATGAAGAAGGTCAATTCCAAGTACTGCGTTTCGCTAATCAATACCGCTCACGAGTTATGGGTATCGATGCCAAACGATGTTAAAGTCATCGGCGTCAATCCATACGTCGGAATCAGCTTCTTCAAAGCCTCCTACCTCAACTACTTAGGCAGGAACACCGAAGGAGTCATAAAGTACTGGAAAATCAAAGGAACACCGACAGTTCCTCTATATTCTCCAAAAGAAGAGAAGGAAGATGCCGTCTATCTTAACACTGGCGGAACCAATGGAGAACCTAAAGTCGTCCGCATCTCAAATGAGTCAATGAACCACATCGGTTTGAACTCATATCAGCTCATTGGAGGTAAGGTCACCGACATCAGCATCATGACTGCCGTCCCAATGTTCCACGTCCTTGGTTTAGGCATGGCCATCCATGTTCCTTTCGCGATGGGTGGAAGCGCCTGCCTCATCCTCAAATTCAATACGAAAGAGGCCATCAATCAGATGAAAAGAGGGAACGCCACAGTCATCATTGGCGTACCTGCCTTATATAACGCACTCCTTAGCCGTGACAAATTCTATGGACCTCATTTAAAGAAACAGATCGTCGCTTACCTTGGTGGCGATTCCTGTCCAATGAGCCTTATCGAGAGATGGAACGGTGCGATGGAGAAATACGGTTCAAAAGCCAGGCTCTATGTCGGCTATGGCTTAACTGAGACCAGCACCGCTTGCAACGTCAACACCTTTGGTGGCCGTAACAAATATGGCTCTGTCGGTAAGCCTCTCCCAGGTGTTCTCAATAAGATCGTCGACCCAGAGACCGGAGAAGAATTACCAGCCGGACAATATGGTGAGATCCTCATCGGAGGACCATCTGTCATGACTGGTTACTATGGTGACGAAGAACTCAATAAAAAGACCTTATTCTTTGATAAAGACGGAAACCCATGGCTCCACACGATGGACTATGGCTGCATCGATGAGGATGGCTACCTCTACTTCAAGCAAAGATTAAGGAGAATCGTCAAGATCAACGCCGAAACCCTATGCCCAAGCGATGTCGAGGATGTCGTCAATTCCCTCCCTGGCATCTATGAATCGTATTGCTTTGGCGTCCCAAATAGCCGCAAAGGAAACGTCTTTAGACTCATCGCCGTTATCAGAAGAGGAGATCATCCTTGGTCAGAGGAAGAAGCCGAAAAGGCTATCAAAGAAGCAATCAAGAAATCGCTTCCCCCAGCCTACTTCCCAGACAAGATCATCTTCATGAAGAAGCTTCCTAGAACCCCAATCGGAAAGATAGATATCTCTCAAATCGAAGGAACTGAGGTTAGATAACCTCCTCACCATCGGTCTTTTAGCGATTTAATGCCATTTGTCTCTTTAAAGTGGTAAACTTACGGGCGACACGTTTTTTTATTATGACCTGGTTTTACGAGTTACTACATTGGATGTGCGGAACGATGGAGATGCCTACCTCCTATGGTTGGTTCCACTTCATGATGGTCGGAGTCACCATCGCTTTGCTTGTCGTCTATATCGTCCTTTGGAAGAAAGCAGACGAGAAGACTTTCAGGAGAATCATCTTCTGGACTTGGATCGTCCTTGTCATCCTTGAGACTTTGAAGCAACTCACCTACAACTTCTGCTACAACGAAGAGAATCCTGCCGCATCCACCTTCTCATATTTCTGGAATGGATTCCCTTTCCAATTCTGCGCGACTCCTTTATACGCCTACCCATTCATCGTCTTCATTCCTAACAAAGGAAAGGTTTCCTCTTTCTTCTGGGAAAGCTTCGTTGGCTTTGCCGCCTGCTTCGCTTCCTTTGGCGGAGTCGTTTGCCTCGTCTACCCTGAGCAGCTCTTCACCGAACTCATCTTCATCAACATCCAGTCACTCCTCTATCATGGCCTCATGTTCGTCACCGGCGTCTTCATCTGCGTCTGGCTTGGAAAGCGTTTTAACCTCAAATTCGTCGGCAAATCCCCTGTGGTTTTCCTTTTCTTCGTCGCTTTAGCGATGATTATGAACATCACATTCGTTAAGGGAGGAATCGTTCCAGAAGATACCACATTCAACATGTTCTTCATCTCTCCCCTCTTCCCAAGCAGCCTTCCTGTTTTGGATTCCATTTATCCTCTTGTGCCTTATCCAGTATTCTTGCTTCTCTATATCGTTGGGTTCACTCTCGTGGCCTTCCTCTTCTTCGAGATCACCTATTGGATCTCTTGGACAATTAGGAAGCTTCAAGAGAAGATCACGAATAGAAAGTTGGCCGAACAACAATGAATGGGAAGTATCCCATTCTTTTTTTATCCTTTTAGGATGTAAGATATTGAGGCTAGGAGACACTCTATGAAACACTGCCCTACTTATACGAAGATCCTTCCTTATCTCGATCAGATGAGGAGACTAAGGACCACCACATCAATCATCTATTACGACCTTGCCTGCGTAGCAGGAAAGGACGCGATCAAAGACGAATCGGAGCTTCTTAACCACTGGTTCGCTGAACTTGCCAAAATCTCCCAAGACGAGGAATTCATCAAACTCGTCAAAGAAGGTATGGAAGACAAGGAAGCGAACGTTATGGAGAAAAGGCTCTTTGAGAACCTCTACAAAGACGTTAAATTCCTCGAGAACTTCACTCTCGAAGAGTATCTCGAATATAGGAACATCATCTCTGACTGCAACGAGCAATGGAGAATCTGCCGCCCGAATAACGATTTCAAAGGCTGGCTCCCTTACTGGAAGAAACAAGTCGAATCCTCTAGGAAGGTTGCGAGAAAGATGATGAAAGAAGGCCAAACCCCTTATGACACCTGCCTCGACGCTTATGAGCCAGGAAACAATGAGGCCTTCATCGATTCCATCTTCAACCCATTGAAGGACACCCTTATTCCTCTGCTCAAGAAAGCCAAAGAGAAGCAGAAATCATTCAATATCCCTGCCTTAAAGCCTTACGACAAGATCAAACAGAAAGAGATGTCCTTAAGGATGCTTAAGGCTATCCATTACGATCTCAATAAAGGCGCTCTCATGGAATCCGCTCACCCATTCAGCGACGCTCTAGCGAAAAACGACGCAAGAGTCACCACGAAGTTCCTCATCGAAGACTGGAGAAGCAATGTCTTCACTTGTCTCCATGAAGGCGGTCACGCTCTCGAGTTCCAGAATTGGAGCGAAGAGATGTTTGAGAACCATGTCGAGAATATGGCCACCAGTGCTATCTGTGAGACCCATAGCCGTTTCTTTGAAAACATCATCGGAAGAAGCAAAGCCTTCATGCCTATCCTTCAGAAAGACGCCGCTGAGTCTCTTGACCCTGAACTTGGAAAGATTCCTGCGGAGGACTTCTACCACCTCAT
This sequence comes from uncultured Caryophanales bacterium, assembly GCA_946410525.1. Taxonomy (GTDB): domain Bacteria; phylum Bacillota_I; class Bacilli_A; order RFN20; family CAG-826; genus UBA4951. The sequence continues at coordinate 7,505 of CAMKAQ010000031.1, forward strand.
GAACGAGATCCAGCCATGGCTCATTAGATGTGAGGCGGATGAGCTCTCATATTGCCTCCACATCATCATCCGTTACGAGATTGAGAAAGACCTCATCAATGGCAAGATCGAATGTGAGGATGTCCCAGCAATCTGGAAACAGAAATACCACGACTATCTCGGTGTCGAAGTCACTGATGACAAGAATGGCTGCATGCAGGACACCCACTGGTCCGAGGCCTTGTGGGGATACTTCCCTTCATACGCTTTAGGAAACCTCTATGGCGCGATGATCAAAGAGAGAATCGAGAAAGAGATGGACTTCGAAGGCGCAATCAAGAATAACGAGATCAACAAGATTGTCGAATGGATGAGGGACAACGACTACTGCTACGACTACCTCAAACCAAACGATTGGATTATGAAGGTTGTCGGCAAGCCATTAAGCGCTGAACCATATATCAAATACCTCAAAGAAAAGTTCGAATAAAAATAAAAAGGTCTGCGATTTGAAGTGAACCCCAAAACGGACACACTTCAAAAAAGGCCCAAAGACAGGAACCTTTAACGATTCCTGTTTTTTAGTCTCGTTGAGTTATAGAAGGCAATCCATTCCTCCACCAGTT
>CAMKAQ010000032.1 GCA_946410525.1 uncultured Caryophanales bacterium
TGATGCTGATTTCAAATATGGCGTAAACCAGTTTGCCTGCGATAGCTTTGCTACCGTCGACAAGACGGAGAACTACGCCTATTCCCCGCTTATGCTCTACACGCAGCTTGACCTTATCTCCTGCGCCGTAAGCGATGAGGAAACCATGGATCAGTTCGATAACGTTCTCTCTGGCGATGCTTCTCTAAGAAAAACAGGCATTGCTGCCTCTATGCGTAACAACTTCTTCGCGAACGACGAAAGCAAGAGCACCGTCCAAGCCAAAAATGCCGTCTTCCTCGAAGAGGAATTCGGAGCCAAAGATCAGTTTGTCCAAGACATGACGGAAAGAAACGCCGAAGTCTTTGAGATGGATTTCCAAAACTCCGAAGACGTTGGCAAGGCCTGCCAATGGGCCAACGCAAGCGTCAACCAGCCTGGATTCCTTAAAGCCGAGGACCTCGGAATCAAAAACGACTCTGCCATGCTCTTCCTTTCGACCCTCTATTTCGACAACGCCTGGTCCCATAGATTCGTAAAAGAAGACACCAAACCAGACGATTTCCATCTTTTGGACGGAACCATTGTTCAGAAGGATTTCATGAACCATGTCACGTATGCCGGTTTCACTGACCAAATCACATACGTCTCAGTCACCGATACCTATAACAGCGATTATTCGATCCAATACTTCGTTCCAAAGAACGTCAAAGACAATATCTTCGAACTTTTGCCGAAAGACTTCCTCTTCAAACAGGATCAGAAAAAAGAAATTGTCAGCCTTTCCTTGCCAAAGATGTCTTTGACCTGCGAGTCCGATTTATCACAGATGGTTCAGGATTTAGGAATCACGAACCCTTACGTCAAGAGATCAAATCATTTGAAGAACGCTTTCAGAAGAAGCGATGAGCTTGTGTACTCATACCTCAACTACACAAAACAAAAGACAAACGTCTCTTTTGATGAGGATGGAACCGTCGTCAAGTCTATCACCTTCTCGCTTGGAGGCGGCGCTACTTCTGCTGCACCTATGAACGACGGATACCACGTTGAACTCAACCAACCGTTCGTCTACTGCATCAGGGATCCAATGGGTCTTCCTCTCGTTGTCGGAAGCGTCCTGAACCCTGGTAATTAATCCAAAAATAAGAGGGTGTTAAATCCCTCTTTTTTTCCGTTAATCGAAAAGCATATAATTCACCTATGAGGAAAATGTCCAAACTCTTCCGCACAAGGAAGAAGAAGATATATTGCCTGGATGACCAGCTCTTTTTCGAGGCGATGAAAGAGAACTGCCTTTTCCATTACAAAAACAACGCCGAATATAAGAAAATCCTCGACAATTTCCGCTTCGATCCAAATTCTTTAGAGTCTTATGATGATTTGGCAAAGATCCCTTTTTTGCCAACGCTTTACTTCAAACACCATAACCTTTTGTCGCTTCCGAAACACCGTTATCTCATCAAAGCGACATCAAGCGGAACAAGCGGCAAGAACGTCTCCCTTGTCGGTTTCACCCTTGGCGATCTTCTCCGTGGGTTTGATATGGTCAAGAGTGTCTTCTCTTACCACAAGCTCTGGTCGCTTAGGCCTCACCGCTACATCGTCTTTGGATATGAGCCACATAAAGGAAATGACAAGGCTATCGCAAAGACCGCTTACGGGTTCACTCTTGTCACCCCTGCCATCAGCAAAGACTACGCGATCAGATGGACCAAAGATGGCTACAAAGTGGATCTCGATAACCTCGAAAAGAAATTCATCAAATACTCAAAAGGCAGGACACCAGTCAGAACTCTTGGTTTTCCAGCCTACACCTACTTCCTCCTTCAGCAGATGAAAGACAAAGGCATCAGACTCAAGATGCCAAAAGGCTCAATCATCTCACTCGGCGGAGGATGGAAATCTTTCTACAAAGAAAAAGTCGACAAACAGGCCTTCTATGACCTTGTTTACGAAGTCCTTGGAATCGATGACAAACACGTCTTCGAGTTCTTTGGGGCGGTCGAACACCCAATCCTCTACACAGATTGCCGAAACCACCACTTCCACATCCCGAACTACGCCCGTGTCATCATCCGTGACATCGAGACCTTGGAGCCAGTCAAACCAGGTCAAGTTGGCTTGATCAACCTTTTGACCCCAATGATGGTTGGCACCCCGTTGCTCAGCGTCATGACCGATGACCTTGGCATCCTCCACGAGGAAGAATGCCCATGCGGCGAGAAGTCGATGTATCTCGAGATCCTTGGTCGCAGCGGACTTGACGACATCAAGACCTGCGCAGCCGGGGCCGAAGAGCTTTTGAAAGGAGAGAAATCATGATCCTTTATAAAGGCGAAGTCTACGAAAACAAAGAACAGGAAAGGCTTATCTCCTCTTTGAAGGAAGATATGCTTTCGACGTTAGAGAATGGCAAGACCCTTTCCTATGAAGAAGTCATCAATGCTTGCGACAAACTCTATCAGAGGGTCATGAACCATGAGTTCGACCATATCGTTTTGCCGCTTCTTGACATGGTGAACATGCCATATTCCTCATTTGAGAGGTATGCGAAATACTTCTCCAAAGAGGGTTTGCTCAAGAAAATCGATTTCGAACTTGGCGACCTTAAGAATGGGAAGCTCGAGCTCGATGAGAGTAACGAGAGATATTACGAGCCTTTAGGCATCTTGTTCCATATCGCCGCCGGAAACGTCGACCTTTTGCCAGCCTATAGCGTGGTCGAAGGCCTTCTTGTCGGGAACATCAACATCCTCAAACTCCCTACTGGGGACAACGGGATGTCGATCATGCTCCTTCAGGAGCTCATCAAAGAATCTCCGGCCCTCAAAGACTACATTTACGTCTTCGATGTGCCTAGCACGGAAATCGAGACCATCAAAGAACTTGCCTCGTTAGCGGACGCGACAATCGTCTGGGGCGGGGATATGGCGCAAAAAGCCGCAAGGACCTTCGTCGACATCCACTCCTCCATCATCTCTTGGGGACACAAGATCTCTTTCAGCTACGTTGATAAAAATGTCACGGATGAGGAACTTAAGGCGCTTTGCGAGTCTGTCTGCGCGACCAACCAGCTCTTCTGCTCCTCTTGCCAAGGCATCTACCTTAATACCGATAAGGTTGAGGATTTGAAAGAGTTGGCGAATCGCCTCCTTCCAATCCTTGCCAAAGTGAGCAAAGAGATGGGCACGCTCCCTTTGACCATGAAAGCGAAGAACACCCTTCTCACCTATAACGAAAAACTCGAAGGGAATCTCGATAAGGTATTCACGAAGGATGGGGTGTCCATCCTCGTCAAGGAAGACAATACCCTTGAGCTCTCTTACCTTTTCCAGAACCTTTGGATCAAACCTCTTAAGAAAGAGGAGATCATCAAAGTCCTTAAACCAAACAAGAACCTTTTGCAAACCGTCTCGGTCAACAAGGATTTGAAGGACAAAGAAGAAATATTTGGCCTATTGGCCAAATCAGGGGTGACAAGAATCACCGCTTTAGGCGATAATTCACGCATGCTCCCAGGCGAAAGCCACGATGGCGAATACGCCTTGAGACGCTACATGAGGATCGTGGAGAGGATTAAGTAATATGATTAGACTCGGAAAAGCTTCAGGAAGCATCGGCTTAGGAGCTTTTTATTGTGGGCTTGGCATTTTCGTGATGGCCTTCTATACGATCATCTTGATCTTGATCAATAACAGCTACAGAGAATACAAAGTAGACGCGTCCATCTTTGACGAAGCAAGGATTGTCATCACGTTCACCCTGCTTGCTTGCGTAAGCCTTTGGTTCTTCGCTTTGGGTGTTTTCGAAATCAAAAGAGGACTCATTGACAAAAAGGTCAGGGCAAACGGCAAAAGAAGCGTCTGCAGAATTGAGGATTTCAAAGTCAGATCAAATAGATACGGCCACACGATCTGGATGGATGTTAGGTTCAAGACCGCCAGCGGAAAAGAAGACCGCTACTCTGCCAGAGTCGGCCAAGATGCCATCAATAAGTTCAAGCAAGGAACGATGATTGAGTGCTTTGTCCTTGGCGAGAACTGCTATGTTGATAAAAATAACCTTAGAGCCGTTGAAACAGAGGAAGACCTCTTCCAATAAAATGAGAACCGCTAAGACCCAAGGCGGCGGCATCGCTGGAGGCGTTGCCTTGTTATTATGCAGCGCCTTGTTGCTTGTCCTTACCATATATCTCCTTATCATCAATTTCCCTTATTCAGAAATGGATACCCCTACCACTCTAGAGCTGATTTTCTTTGCTTTGGTCATCGTTTTTTGTGTCACTAGTGGAATCCTTCTCATTAAGGGAAGAACTAATAGCCAACCAAAACACCGCAAAATGAAAAGGGGCGCAAAATGAGTGATGAGTGCTAAGTCACCCAAGAACACCAAAGTCATCGAGGAGGAAGAAACAAATGTATAACTGGAAAAGCCAAGGAAGCGTTGCAGCCGGGGTCTTTATGATCTTTTTCAGCGTGGCGTTTATCTCAATTGGAATCTATATGTTCTCCATCGGAGGAGCCAACGATAGGTTTGGCTTAACGGTCCTAATGATGACCGTTTTTGGTGTATTGTTCATGATCGCTGGCATTGGCACTTTGGTAAGAGGCAAAATCAACCAGAAAGTTCGTGAAAAGGGAAGAAGAAGCACCTGCATTGTTGAGGATTTCAGAGTAACCGGACGCCGATATGGCCACTCCATCTGGATGAACGTCCTCTACAAAGACCAATCAGGAACCGAAAGACGCTACACCGCGAGAGTCGGCGAGGATGCGATCACCAACCTCAAAAAGGGCATGCGAATCGAATGTTATGTCCTTGGCGATGAGTGTTATGTCGATCCAAACAATATTAGAGTCGTTGACGAAGATAATTTCTAAGAGCCATCGGAAGGTGGCTTTTTTTAACAAATGCGAACGTTTTTGGGCCTCCAGAAAGTCTTATATGTAGGAGGAACAAATATGAAACGTAAAGTCCAACTGCTACTTCCCTTGATCTTTGGCTTATCTTTGCCAGCATGTTCTACCTTTTTCTCGATTGGGCCAGACGCTCCTCACAATAGCTCTGCTTTCAAATCCACAAGAGACTATCCAGTCGTCAAACAAGTTCCTCGCCTAGAGAGCTTTTCAGAAGTTGCCTATTACGCGCCATACGCAAACGCCAACAATGATGACGTTCTTGTAAAAGCCAAGCAAATGCTCCTTGACGATGCTGCCGAGAGCTCTGTAGAAGTATCCGGAGCAACTTCGAGCGAAGCCTCTCGCCCAGAAACATCGGAAGAAGAACCTGATTTGTCATATTCGAATACGGACTATTACGATGAACAGGGCAGACTCCACTACCCAATCGAAATCAAGCCAACATACACATTCAGCGATTTCGTCTACTTCGATTTCACAAGCGAAGAATGTGATTTCCTTGAAACCAACATCGGCAACGGACTTATCCATGGTTTGATGGTTCAAACCGAAATATATGGCGAATTGATGATCGTCCTCAAAAACGAAGACAGATACTTCTCATGCTTCCTCAATGGAGGAGGTGGCGGAGAATACCGTTTCAGCGCTCACAAATTCATCGAAGGTTTTGATCTCGTCAAAGACTTTGATTTGAAATTCCCAATCAATGTGGCTATTGATGGAGAAAACTATGACCCAGTGTCAATCGCCTTTGGCAGACAACCAGCTTTTAGCATCGACCAGGAATCTATTACTAGAGAAGGCTCTATCACAGTGTCCGTTAATGAACTTAGGGCGCATTTCGGCTTAGAACCGGACCCGAGGTTTGAATGATTATGAAAAGGAACAAATTATTGCTCATACCTGCGCTTCTTGCGTGTTTGCCTTTGGTTGGGTGCTCGGGAAGTGGCGAATACACCATCACTGTCAGGGATAACAGCGAAATCGTTAAGGAAATGCCGCACAAGGTCGGAGAAAAGCCATCTGAAAAATTCAAACCAGGCGATGGCGTGATTTTCCGAGTGGCCATTGTCACGGATGTTGACATAATCGTCACCCTGAACGATATGAGGATCTACAACACAAAAGAAGTTTTTGGCGACGAGCCTGATGATGGGAAGTTTTTGCGCACCTACATGTTTGTAATGCCTAAAAAAGATTGCGTTATCGATATTTCTCTCCATGGCGGTTGGTAGTTAAAAAGAAGCATGAAGAATAGACTCTGCTTGCATTACGAAACGACCACTCTGACATGTCACCTCTACGATCAGTTTGAGAAGAGTTACCCTTCATTCGACCCCAAATCATACAAATAAGAATTGATTGTTAGCCCGCCGCTAAATGTGGCGGGTTTTCTTTTTCTGTAAACCTTAGTTTGCATTATGTAAAGTATTGTTTACGCCCTTTTTTCACATAAAAGAGACTGTCTATTAAACAACACAGAAATTTACAATACAAGCCACTAACACTAGTGTTAACTATATCTTTGTAAAGGTTTTAGAAGTGTCTCAAAAAGAAAATATTGTGTTTTATGTAAAATACTATTGACACGAAATCTAGGCTAAATATAAACTATGCAGCATGTGGGACGCCAAAAGTCCCCAAAGTCTATGGGAGAAAAGATATGACTATAGAATTTTGGTATTTAATCGGTGCGGCTCTCGTCTTCTTCATGCAAGCGGGATTCGCCATGGTGGAAACCGGCTTCACCAGAGCTAAGAACGCCGGAAACATCATCATGAAAAACTTGATGGACTTCTGTATCGGTACAGCGGTCTTCATGATTCTAGGTTTTGGACTCATGATGGGCGAGGATGCTCTCTTCGGTTTGATTGGCATCCCAAACATGGATTTGTTTGCGAACTTCGCCAAATTCATTGAAGCTCCGGCAGAAGGATTCACCGGTGCTTCCACATTCGTCTTCAATTTGGTCTTCTGCGCCACCGCGGCCACAATCGTCTCTGGCTCCATGGCAGAAAGAACCAAATTCTCCTCTTATTGCATTTATTCCGCTGTCATTTCCTTGATCGTTTACCCAATCGAAGCCCACTGGATCTGGGGCGGAGGCTGGTTAGCTGGCCTTGGCTTCCATGATTACGCTGGTTCCACTGCCATTCACATGGTTGGTGGTATCTCCGCTTTGATTGGCGCCATCATGCTTGGACCTCGTATTGGCAAATACGTCACCGATAAAGATGGCAAAGTCGTTAAAATCAACGCTATCCCAGGTCACTCCATCCCTCTTGGTGCTCTTGGCGCGTTCATCTTATGGTTCGGTTGGTATGGCTTCAACGGCGCTGCCGCAACAACCACTTCCGAATTAGCGACCATCTTCCTTAACACCACAATCGCTCCAGCTATCGCCACCGTCACCACGATGCTCTTCACCTGGATCAAAAACGGCAAACCTGATGTCTCTATGTGCATCAACGCTTGCTTAGCTGGTTTGGTCGGCATCACTGCTGGATGTGACGCTCTCGACGCTATTGGCGCTACCGTCGTCGGTATTGTCTCCGGCTTCCTCGTAGTCGTCGTTGTCGAAGTCCTCGATCTCAAACTCCATATCGATGACCCTGTCGGCGCTGTCGGCGTCCACATGGCTAACGGTATCTGGGGAACCCTTGCTGTTGGCTTACTCGCCAACCCTGCTGCCCCAGCTGGTTTGAAAGGCTTATTCTACACTGGTGATTGGACCCTCTTCGGTGTTCAAACATTAGGTTTCATCGCCGTTGCCGCTTACACAACCCTCTTCATGGGCCTCTGCTTCTTCATCATGAAAAAGACCGTTGGCTTACGTGTCAGCAAAGAAGAAGAACTCAAAGGTCTTGATAGCACTGAGCATGGTCTTCCATCTGCTTACGCAGACTTTGCCCCATCAACCGTCGCCTATGCCAACCTTAAAGCTTTCTTTAAAGACGATAAAAACTTTTCTTTCGTGCTTGGCC
>CAMKAQ010000033.1 GCA_946410525.1 uncultured Caryophanales bacterium
AATGGACGTCTCCTCATAGAATTTGCGTTTCACCGGCTCATTCCATGGCTTCCTTAACATGAAGGTGTTAGGGAAGAATTCGATGGCCTTCTCGTTCTTTGGATAAAGAAGGAAGACGACGAGGACGATGGCCATCGTTATGGTCTTATCAAGCAAATCCCATAGGGAGTTTGCAAAATAACTCGCCCAGAACGGCGTCATTCCGAAGTTGTTATAGAGATCTGCGCAAAGGCTTGGGGTGATGACGTCGACATCCTGTCCATATAAGAAGTAAGTGACGACAGAACCGACTCCGCCACCGAGGAAGGAGAAAACAAGGATGGCGAGGATGTAACCCCACCATTTCCTGAACATGCCAGTCCTCATCATGAGGCCGGCAGCGATGGCGATGAATCCGGAGATGAAGGCGTAGTAAATCGAATCCCCATCAAAGATGCAGTTGAGGAGGTTTGTGCCCATGCCGACGATGAGACCTGGGAAGTAACCGTAGATGCAGCTGACGAGGATCGTGAAAATGCAATCGAGGTAAAGCATGACCCCGATGCCGTGTAAGGTCGAGCTCGCCAAATAGGACACACCAAAATTGAGTCCCAAACAGACAGCTATGACTAACCACGTAAATGGCGAGGTTATAACTCGCGCCTTCCGAAAGATCGGATTATTAACTTTCATTGCTTATATTATTTCATTTTTTAAAGCAGTTTGCTTAAAAATTGCTCTAATTTGTAAAAATCCCTAGCAAATCCTTTGTAAAGTTTCTTTGCAACCTATAGTATCTAGCCCTTTTTTTAAAAAGTTGGTATGGTATAAGAGTTTGAGTGCTTCAAACAAGGAGTAACTATGTTAAATATCGAAAATCTCACTAAGACCTACGGCGAGAAGAAAGCCGTCGACAATTTAAGCATCCACATCGCCCCAGGCGAAATATATGGCTTCATCGGCCACAACGGAGCGGGCAAGACCACCACTCTTAAGGCTTGCGCTGGCATCCTTCAATTCGACAAAGGCGAAATCACCGTTGATGGCATTTCAATGAAGAAAGACCCAATCGAATGCAAAAAGAAGATGGCCTACATCCCGGACAACCCAGAACTCTATGACTACATGACCGGTCTTCAGTATCTCGACTTCGTCGCTGACATCTATGGCGTCTCGATCGAGGAAAGAAAAGCGAAAATCCACAAATACGCTTCCGCTTTCGAACTTGAGAAGGACCTTCCAGCCGTCATCTCTTCCTACTCACATGGTATGAAGCAGAAACTCGCCATCATCAGTGCTTGGATCCATAGCCCAAAGCTCATCATGATGGACGAGCCATTTGTCGGTCTTGATCCAAAGGCCGCCAAACTCCTCAAAGACATGATGAGAGAGATCTGCGATGAAGGCGGAGCCATCTTCTTCAGCACCCACGTCCTTGAGGTCGCTGAGAAGCTTTGCGACAAAGTCGCCATCATCAAAAAAGGCCAGCTCATCCGCTCTGGCACCATGGAACAAGTCAAAGGCGACGATTCCCTTGAGGACGTCTTCCTTGAGTTGGAGGGTGAAAAATAATGATCAAAGCTCTGCTCAGAAAGCAGTTCCTTGAGCTATTCTCCGTCTTTTTCCGTGGCAGAAACGGAAAGAGAGTAGCCGGAGGAAAGGCTGCTTTATATATCTTCCTCTATGTCATGCTCATCCTCATGGTCGTCGGTTATTCGACCATGTTCGCTCTCGGGCTTGGCGCTACCTATTTTGCGAGTCGTGATACTGCCTGGGCCTACTTTGGCATGGGCGCGATCGCCGCGGTCACGATCGCCATCGTCGGCAGCGTCTTCATGACCTATAACTCCTTATATTTAGCGAAGGATAACGAATTCCTTCTTTCTCTCCCGATCCAATCCTGGAAGCTTCTCTTCGTGAGACTTTTTGGAGTCTGGTTCGCGGGATTCGCTTGGGAAAGCCTTGTCCTTCTTCCTTTCTTCGTCATCTTCTATGCGATGGCCCCAGGCCTAGTGACTGCTTTAGGCGTCGTCTTCCAGATCCTTCTTTGGATCGGCCTTTCTTTCGTCATCCTATTCATGACTGCCATCCTTGGATGGCTCATCGCCAAAGCTGCTACCCACATGGGCAGATACAAGACCCTCATTATCGTCCTTCTCTTCCTTGCTGGATTTGCCGGCTACATGTTCCTCATCTCCCAGATTCAAGGTGGAATCACGGCTCTCTTCAATGATCCAGAAGCCATCTCAGAAGGCCTTGGAGGATTTATGCCTGCGTACGCCTTTGGCAAAGCCTGTTTAGGAAGCCCGCTTCACGGCATCATCTTCTTCCTCATCAGCGTTGCTTTGTTCGCTCTTGTTTATTGGGTTCTCACGATCACCTTCAACAAGATCCTCATGAGCAACAACAAAGGCAAAGCCATCACCAGCAACAAACGCCAAGACAAGCAAAAGAGCGTTAACGCCACTCTCATCAAGAGAGAGTTCAAACACTACCTCTCCAACGCGATGTACATCCTCAATTCTTCTTTGGGTTACATCTTATTGCCGATTGTCGGTATTTTGGCCCTCGTTAACCATGACGCCATCCAAGTCGCTATCCACTCGATGGCGCAAGAAGGCGCTGGAGAAGGAATTGACCCAGCCACCATTGAGGCAATGATAAGAGCCCTTGCTCCTATCGTCATCTTCTTTGCCGTTGGTTTCCTCGCCGGAACAAGTGTCATCACCGCTCCATCGGTCTCACTTGAAGGAAAGAAAATCTCTGTCCTTCAGGCTTTCCCAATCCATATGAAGCAGGTTCTTTGGTCAAAGATCGAATTCCACTGCCTCATCGCTCTCCCGTTTGTCCTTTCAAGTGTCATCATGGTTGGAATTGGCCTAGGCCTAGAGATTCTTGATGTCATCATCCTTGTCATGCTCTCAGCCACCATGGTCTTCTTCTTTGGCGTGTTTGGTCTTGCTTGCAACCTCAAATACCCAATGCTCAACTGGACGAATGAGAATGTTGCTTTAAAGCAAAGCATGTCGGTTCTCTTCTGCATGCTCGTTGGAGTCCTTGCTCCAATCGTCTTCGCTCTTCTCTATTTCTTTGTCTTCATCAACTTCCTAATGCCATCCATTTATCTCCTTGTCATCGCCGTCCTCTTTGGCCTTGTCTCTTGGCTCATTCTCAGATGGCTCAACACTAAAGGCGCGGAGAAATTCCAATATCTCAGCTAATTGTAAATTTTTAGACAAATAATAGCGTTTTTATAAAGTGGAGTGGGAAATGTAAGCCCTTCCACTTTTTCATTTCTTATGAAATAAAACGCTATATAATAAGTGCATATAAAGGGTTCTCAAACCGCATCCACATTACTCTTAAGTGTCTGAAGTTTGGCGAATCCATTATTCATTTTTAAAAGGAAGGAAATTAAAAAATGAAGAAAACCAAATTCCTCTCAGTTGCGGCCTTAGCACTTGCTTTAGGCTTAGCCTCTTGTGGTGGTCCAACTGGCGGACAAGAATCAGGTGCCGAAAGCGCTCCTGCTACTTCTGCTGCTACTAGCTCCGTAGCAAAACCAAAAATCACTGTTTCTGCTGAAGGTGACAAGAAGACCTTAGTCATGGAAGAAACAGTCCAGCTCACTGCGAAAGCAGACGACAAGGCCCTCACCGGCGTCGAATGGAAATCATCCGCCGAAGCGGTCGCTACCGTCGATCAGACTGGTAAAGTCACTGCCGTTGCTCCTGGCACAGCTTCCATCTCTGCCTCTTTAGAAGGCTACAACAAAGGTTCAATCTCCATCACCGTCACTAGACCAACCCCAACCGCGACTCTTCACTTCGAAGATGCCGATCACTTTGCCGCCGATGGCTGGTGGGGCACCGGAGATGACGGCTGGTCACCAGAAAATTCAAGATCCGAAGGCAATGCCTCCGACCTCAAGTGCATCGCTCACTTAGACAACGGCGATAAAGAAACCTTAACATTCACCTCTAGCGCCGCTATCAGCGCCGAGCTCGTCATCATGATGGCCAGCTCCGACGGTGTCACCGATATGTCCGCCGTCATGGATGTCAAACTCAACAACACCGCTATCGCCATGACTGGCAAAGCTCTTGCCGCCACTGGTTCCAACAACGAATTCAAAGAGTTCTCTCTTGGCACCCAGAACCTCGTCAATGGCGACAACGTCTTAGAGTTATCGTTCAAAGCCTCTGCTCCATACATCGATGATTTGAACATCTACTCCAAACAGCAGGCCACTATCGCTGTCAAAGCCGCTCCAGCCAAAGAAAGAATCGAAGTTCAGCTTGAAGCCGAAGCCACTGGCTTAAAGGCCTACATCGGCGAAGACACCCAGATCACCCTCACCAAGCCAACCGATACCACTGGTGTCACCTACGCTTCCGATAAGGAAACCGTTGCCACCGTCGACGAAACCGGTAAGATCCACGGCGTCGCTCTTGGCACCGCCCACATCACCATCGCCAAAGCTGGCATGTATTCCACCAGAGTCGAAGTCACCGTCGAAAAGAAAGTCGTCGATGGCGAAATCAGAGTCGAAGCCGAATCCGCAGCCGATATCGGAAGCTTCCACTCCTACACCGACAGAACCTCTGGCATCCAGAACGGTCACTCCGGCGGCGCCTACATCACCGGTTATGACGTCACTGGTCCATTCACTTTGAACTACACCTTCACTTCTCCAAGGGCTCAGCAGATGACTCTTGTTATCGCTGGTGCTTCCCACTACCAGATGAGCGAAGACTTTGTCTTCGGCGTCGATGGCATCATCAAGCTCAACAACGCAACCGTTACCTGCCCAGCCGATGCCAAGATCGAATCCAACCAGCAGATGGGTGCTCCAACCGTTGAAGTCACCATCGGTACCGTCAGCGTTCTCGAAGGCGAGAATACCTTCGCTATCGAGTTCCCAGTGAGAGCCCCTGCTCTTGACTGCTTCAGATTCATGCCTATCACCCAAGCCTAATTGTTAATTGATTAGACTAAGGACCCTCGTTTGGGGGTCCTTTTTTCATACTCTTTATTACTTGTTAAACACGCGTATGCACGGAGGAAAAATTTTTTTCTCAATACCTCTTGACACGATATACTATGCGCCATATAGTATTGTGCGTTGGGAGGTATTTCAATGGATGTACAACTAAAACGCGGAATGCTAGATATCTGCGTCTTGGCTTCCTTGCTCCAAGGCGACTCCTACGGTTACATGATCATCAAGGATCTGTCGCCTCACGTCGAGATATCGGAATCAACCTTGTATCCGATTCTCCGAAGACTTGAAGAAATGAGAGCCGTCGAAACCTATTCGATGGAGCATAACGGAAGGTTAAGGAAGTATTACGCGATAACGCCTTTAGGGCAAAGAAGAATCCGGGTATTCCTGGATGAATGGAAATCGATGATGGATATATACGCCTACATCGAAGGGGAGATGAAAGTAAGATGAGAAAGAATGAATTCCTAAATGAAATCAGAGGGGCCTTAAGAGGCTACCCTCGCAACGAAGTAGAAAATTCAATCGAGTTCTACTCCGAAATGATCGAAGACCGTGTCGAAAACGGAATGACCGAAGAAGCGGCCGTTGCCTCACTTGGCAACATCGACATGATCATCAAAAACATCAAGATGGATATGCCGCTTAAGTCGGTCATCAGAGAGACCGCCAAAGAGAAGAAAGAGGAAAGAATCCGTGAGAACAAGCACATGAGCGCTGGAACGATCATCCTCCTCATCCTTGGTGCGCCGCTTTGGATCCCGCTCCTTATCGTGGCGATGTCCCTCTTCTTGGTCTTCTTCATCCTGTTATGGGTCTTCGATATCGTCTTATTCGTGGTCGGTATCGCCTTAGCCGCTAGCTTAGCCGGAGGCGTCATCGGAGGCGTCATGAGCTTCATCGCTGGCAACCCAGGAACCGGAATTGCCTGGATCGGCGCTGGAATCGCTGCTCTCGGACTCGCCATCTTCCTCTTCATCGCTGGAGTTGGAATGGCAAAAGCCAACCTTGGCATTCTTGGCAGCATGGCCAGAGGCACCAAGCGCAGGATGCTTGGCGCTTAATCTAAGGAGGATTCAAGAATGAGAACAACTGGAAAACTTATCTTAGCCGGCACCTTGCTCTTCCTCGTCGGAGGAACCATCGCAGGTGTTGGAACCGCCATCGCCTATAGCAACAAAGAAGGCGACAGAACCGACCTCGTCGACAGACAATACAAAGCCACCGGTGTCGCCGGCGCCCTCAACATCAAGACCTTCTCTGGCAAAGTCGAGCTCAAGAAAGGCAACGTCGAAACCGTCACCATCGACTACAAAGACAGCGAAACCGATCCACAGATCGACTTCAGCTTCGCCGATGGCGTCCTCACCATGAAAGAGAAAGAAAGGCCATGGTTCAGCTACGTCAACTTCGTCTGGCCATGGAACTTCGAGAAACTCGCCAAAGACGTCACCGTCATCACCGTTCCTGCCGATTCCGATATCGACTACAATCTCGATGTCGCTAGCGGAACCATCGCTCTTGAAGGTCTTACCACCACCAAGGGATTCGACCTCGACTGCGCTAGCGGAAGCATCTTCATCAAGGACTGCACCTTTGGTGAGAGCATCGATATCGACGCCACTAGCGGCACCACCACCCTTGAGAACGTCACGGCTGGCGGCAACCTCGACATCGACGGCGCCAGCGGAACCATCAACATGAGCGACATCACCGTTGGTAAAACCATCGATGTGGATGCCATCTCCGGCAGCATCGTCGGCAAGAACATCAAGTGCGAGAAGCTTAAGGCTGACTGCACCTCTGGAAGAATCACCCTTAGCAAGGTCGACGCCGAGAAATCGATCGACATCAGCGCCGTCTCTGGCAGCGTCAACCTCTCTGTGGTCGATGCCAAAGAGAACTACTCCATCAGCGTCAAGAAGACGAGTGGCAGCGCCAACATCGAATCGAGAACCGATGCCTCCGCTCCAAAGAGCATGAGCTTCAACATCACAAGCGGAAACGTCAGCGTCACCTTCGACGACAACAACTAACCAATAGCCTGATAGATGAACCATTCCCCTTTGTGGTTCAGACGGTAAAAAGCCTCCTAATGCAAGAGCTGCGTTAGGAGGTTTTATTTAAAAAACCCTGGCAAAACAGGGTTTTCTTTTTTATTTGCTAGGGTTTTTCGTAGACCGGAACCCTATGGGCGTAGGCGTCCAATTTGGCGTCGGTTTGCTCGTTGTATTTCTTGTTCTTGTCTAGCGAAGCGATCTTCTTCATATCATCCTCATCAAGCTTGAACTTTAAGATATCGAAGTTGTCTTTGATGTGATTGACGTTCTTGCTTCCAGGGATGACGGTGAATCCCATATCTAATTGCCAGCGCAATAGAACTTGGGCGTTGCTCACTCCGTGCTTCTTGGCTATCTCGGATATGACAGGTTCATTTAGGAGAGAAGGGTCGCCATGGCCAAGAGGGAACCAGCTGACGATTCTAAGGCCATCTTCCTCAATCTGTTTCCTTAGTTCCTTCTGAGGGAAATATGGATGGCATTCGACTTGGATGACCTGCGGTTTAATCTCACAGAAAGAAAGAAGTTCATCAAGCCAATGCCCTTCCATATTGGAAATGCCGATGGCCCTTGTCTTTCCTTCTTTGTAGGCTTTCTCAATCATCTTGTAACAAACCTTCCAGTCCCCTGCTGGCTGATGGACATAAAGGAGATCGACGTAAGAGACGCCTAATCTCTCTAATGTGTCTTCCACGGCATTAGGGTTATGGTATTCGGTTGGCCAAATCTTGGTGGCTAAGAAAATCTCTTCCCTAGGAACACC
>CAMKAQ010000034.1 GCA_946410525.1 uncultured Caryophanales bacterium
CCCGCTTCGGGATGGATTTTGAATTCGTCAGAAGCGACCCAAACAAAAAAGGCGTCGTCCAGATGACGATCAGGAAAGAGACCCCATGGGACTACGCTCTTTTGACTGAATTCTTAGACGCCCTTCAAAACGCGACCTATGGAATGGAAATCCGTTTTGTCTATGTCCAAGAACCAAGTGAGGAAGATGTTTCTGAACTCTTTTCTAACTTCTGTTTCGAAAAATGCCGAATCGTTTCAGATGTCTTTGTCAAATATCAGGATGGGCATTATCTCACCAAGAAAGATGAAGAGATCGTTAAAGCCGCTAAAGACTTCAATGCCCTTCTCAAGTTCCTTTCCTATGGCATCAAGATCGAATGCGTTGACGGATTAGAAGAAGAGAAACCTGAACCAAAAATTGAAGAGCCAAAACCTGTTGAAGACATCCCTGAAGAAGAGATCGATGAAGAGCCTGAAGAGGAAAAAGAAGAGGGTTTTGCTGACGAAAATCAAGTTATTCCTGACGAATATGACGCGATAGCGGAAGACGAAGCCCGCCACGAAGAAGAACTCAAAGCTGCTTATGCCCAATACAAAAAAGACGAAAGAATTATGGAGCAGCTCTCCCATAACATCCATTCGAAAGGCAACTACTATCGACTCGAGACCATAAAAGATATTTATGACAACGTCGGTGGCAATTACGAAATCACCGGTTACGTTTTTGGATACGAAATGCGCACCACAAGAAGAGGCCAGGCTATGGCCACTTTCGGACTTGGTGACGAAACGAGCGCGATTAACGTCAGAGGCGTCGAAGACAAGGAAGTCTTATCTCCTGCCGTCCTTGCCTCGATTGGTAATGGCGCTCACCTTAGAGTCAGAGGCGCAATCAAGATCGAAGATAGGCCAGGACCAAATGAAGGTCTCTATCAGCTTTACCTCCATTCCTTTGATGTGCTTCCTCCAAAGCCACTTCGTGAGGATCCTTGCGAAGAGAAGCGCGTTGAGCTCCACGCCCACACGAAGATGAGCGCGATGGATGGCCTTGCTGAGGCAAGCGACTACGTCAAACTCGCGCACCATATGGGCATGAAAGCGGTGGCCATCACTGACCACGGCGTCATCCAATCCTTCCCGCAAGCCGAAGGAGCCTGCTTAGACATCAATAGCAAAATCACCGACCCTGAGGACAAATTCAAAGTCCTCTACGGCGTTGAGTTATACGCCTTCAAAAAGCCTCGTTATGGCTGGAACTTCGTTGATACCCCTCTTTCCAAAGGAAAGTACTGCGTATTCGATTTTGAAACCACAGGTCTTTCTTCCAAGTACGACAGAATCACCGAATTCGGTGCTGTTTTGGTCGTCGATGGCCTTGTGACTGACAGAAAGGATTTCTTCGTCAACGCCGGCGTTCATATCCCTGAGTACATTCAGAGGAAGACTCACATCACCGATGAGATGATCAAAGACGGTCTTACCGAAAAAGAAGCCGCTCTCGAAATCGAGAAGTTCGCCGAAGGCTGCATCCTTGTCTCTCATAACGCTCAATTCGACGTTGGCTTCCTTAATGCCCTTCGCCTTAGAGTCGGCCTTCCAAAAGACAAACATCCAGTCATCGATACTTTAGCTTTGTCTCACTATCTCTTCCCAGGAGCCGCTAAGCATAACTTAGGCGCTTTGTCCCGCAACTTGAAATTAGATGTCTACGATGACGAAAAGGCTCACCGTGCTGACTTCGACGCCGAAGCTTTAAACTCGGTTTGGCAATCCATCATCCCGATGCTTGAAAAGAACGGATGCCGCACTCACAGAGAACTCAAAGACCTCGTGTGCACCGACAAGAAGATGTACAAGCACACCTACACCGAACACGTTATCGCCATCGCCAAGAACCAAGAAGGCATCAAAGCCTTATATCGTTTGGTCAGCCATAGCGAAACGAAATACATGACTCTCAACTCAGTTCCGAAGATCTCTTACGACGAGATTGCCGAAGAACGTGAGAATCTCCTTCTTGGCAGCGCCTGCTTCAATGGTTCTGTCTTCCAAAACGCCATGCTCAAGAGCGATGAAGAACTTGAGGAAGCAATGAGCTTCTTTGATTACATCGAAGTCCAGCCTCGTGAGAACTATTCTTGGCTCATCAACGACCACCAGCTTGATGATGAGAGACTTCTCGACATCCTTAAGAACATCGTTTCGACAGCGGACAAGATTGGCAAGCCAGTATGTGCGACAGGCGATTGCCATTACCTCAACCCAGAAGACAAAATCTCCCGTGACGTTTTCATCTGCGCCAAAGCCATCGGTGGAGTCAACCACCCTCTTTGGACTTGGTCACGTGAAAGCGGAAGAGAAACCTACGAGAACCCAGACCAGCATTTCAGAACAACCAAAGAGATGCTTGATGAGTTCACCGAATGGTTAGGCGAGGAGAAAGCAAAAGAGATCGTCATCACGAATACGAACAAGATCGCTGACCAAGTCGAACCTGTCGAAATCTTGAAGACAAGACTATACACACCAGACGCAAACCTTCCTGGCTCAAAAGAGAAATTAGAGGAGATTTGCTGGGAAAATTTGAAAAATAGATACGGAATTGAGAAGGATATCGAATATCCTGAAGGAAGTCCGCAAGCAATCATCAAAAACCGTTTGGCCCAGGAGCTTAACGGTATTATCGGTAATGGTTACGCTGTTACCTATTACATTGCTCACCTCCTCGTTAAGAAGGCTGCGGATGATGGCTTCTTCGTTGGAAGCCGTGGTTCCGTCGGTTCCTCTTTCGCTGCCACGATGGCGGACATCACCGAGGTCAACCCTCTTGCCCCTCACTATGTGTGTCCACACTGCAAGCACATCGAATGGGCTGAAGACAAACTCCTTAAGAGCGCTTATGACCTTCCAGCCAAGAAGTGTCCAGAATGCGGCAAGCCAATGATCACTGCCGGTCAATCGATCCCGTTCCAGGTCTTCTTAGGCTTCCACGCTGAAAAGGTTCCTGATATCGACCTTAACTTCGACGCCGATTACCAGGCTAGAGCCCACGCCTATACCCGTGAGCTTCTTTCGACGCCAGAAGAGAACAAGTTATACAAAGCCGGCGAGACGGTTGATTCTCCCCACGTTATCCGTGCAGGAACCATCTCCTGTTCCGAAGAGAAGAACGCCATCGGTTACGTCAAAGGCTATTACGAAAGAGTCCTTAAGAAACCGGTTGCTTTAAACGACAACGCATACGTCAAATACATCGCCTCCAAGTGCACAGGCGTCAAGAAGACGACTGGTCAGCACCCTGGCGGCATCGTCGTCATTCCTGCCGATATGGAAATCTTTGATTTCTCGCCATATCAATACCCAGCAGACGATGAATCTGTAGGATGGTTAACAACCCACTACGAATTCGCGAGCATGCACGACAGCTGTCTTAAGCTCGATGAGCTTGGCCACGTCGATCCGCTTGCCCTCCGCAAAATGAAAGACTTCACTGGCATCGATTTCAAGACGATCCCAATGAATGATAAGAAAGTCCTTTCCCTTTTCAGCACGAATAAAGCCCTTGGTATTCAGCTTTCAGGTAACTCCGATACGCAGAAGTTCATCGCTGAGACCTATAAGACCGGTTCCATCGCTCTTCCTGAATTCGGAACCTCCTTCGTCCAAGGCCTCATCAAACAGGCAAAACCTCATACCTTCAACGACCTTCTCATTATCTCTGGTCTCTCCCATGGTACCGACGTTTGGAACAACAACGCCCAAGACCTCATCATGAAGAACGGCCTTCAGCTTAATGACGTTATCGGATGCCGTGACGATATCATGAACTACCTCATCGATATGGGTGTCGATAACGGCCTTGCCTTCAAAATCATGGAATACGTCCGTAAGAATAAGAACGGCAAGCCACTCAAAGACGAATTCATCAAAGCCATGAAGGAACACGATGTTCCTGACTGGTATATCGAATCCTGCAAGAAGATCCGTTACCTCTTCCCGCGTGCTCACGCGACCGCTTACGTTATGTCAGCCGTCCGTGTTGCTTGGTATAAGGTCTATCAACCAACTGCGTTCTACGCGGTCTATTTCAGCACGCGTTGCGATTCCTTCGATATCAAAGCCATGACATCCCCAATCGACAAGATGGTTGCCGCTATCAAGGATTATCAGGCTAGACGCGATAAGAAACAGACAAACGCCACAGACGAAGAAAAACTCAAAGCCCTTTTGGCTGCTTGCGAGCTTACCGCAAGAGGTTTTAAAGTCGGTAAAGTCGATCTTATGAAGAGCCATTCTTCTGAATGGACGGTAGGGGAAGATGGAAAGACAATCATCCCTCCATTCACCGTTATTCCTAACTTCGGTTCAAAGGCCGCTGAGGCAATCGAAGAAGCGAGAAAAGATGGCGAATTCATCTCCATCGAAGACCTTAAAGACAGGGCCAACCTTGGTTCATCGACCATCGATGCTTTAAGAGAATATGGCAGCCTTGATGGCATGAGCGAGTCGAACCAACTTAGTCTCTTTGATTTCAGCTTCTAAAGTGATAGATTATTAGTCGCTGTCGGGACGTAGCACAGCTTGGTAGTGCGCCTGGTTCGGGACCAGGAGGTCGTGGGTTCGAATCCCATCGTTCCGACCAAATGACTAATACGTTCTTGATACAATGCGATCAAGGACGTTTTTTGTTAAAAGCAGCGCCGTCGATGGAATGCGCAACAAAGCGTTGCTACACAAACGAGAGAGACCTTCGTATTATTTCGTTGGAGGAAACGGAAAGATGGAAACGAAACAAATCCTATTTGAACTAAGAAACAAACACGGGTTATCCCAAGACGAACTGGCGGAGAAGGTCTTCGTGACCCGCCAAGCGGTTTCGCGCTGGGAAAACGGGGAGACGATCCCCGCGACGGAAACGCTGAAACTGCTTTCGAAGCTCTTCAACGTCTCGATCAATACGCTGCTTGGCTCGCCCCACCCCCTTTATTGCCAATGCTGCGGCATGCCATTAGACGATTCGATCATCGGCAAAGACGAAGACGGCTTTTTGAATGAGGATTATTGCAAGTGGTGCTACGCGGACGGAACCTATACCTACAACGACATGGATGAACTCATCGACGTCTGCATTCCCCACATGACCAAAGAAGGCTTCTCCGAAGAGCAGGCGCGCGCTTACATGAAGGAAAAACTCCCTCACCTTAACTATTGGAAGCATCACGATGAGTTAAGCGACAAGGGGAAATTCGATGCCTTTAAGCAAACGCTGGTCGACGAAATTAACGCATTGGGCATCGAAGGCATGCCAAAGGTGACCAAACTTTGTGCCCTCGTGGGCCAGTACGTGAATTTGGAATATCCTTTGCCCAATGGGACGAAGGCGAAGTTCCTCAATGACGAAACGACGTATTTGGGTACCCAAGTGGAAAGCGAAGAGGAGAAAGGCCTTTGCTATGGGGTCGTCGCCAATGTGGAATTCATCCTCGTTTGCACTTATCGCGAAGGCGGCGCGGATCCAAAGCTTATCGCGTTCCGGAAAAGATAAATCTTTCGATTGGTAGCAAGGCCGTATCGAAAACATCAAAGCCTGCCATCTAAAGAAAAAAGTTCCCTTAACCGGGAACTATTTTTCATTAGTGGCCCGCCCGAGCCGACTCGAACGGCTGGCGTTTCGCTTAGGAGGCGAACCCTCTATCCATCTGAGGTACGGGCGGAGCTTCCAAAGAGTCTTTTAACTCTTAGGCGAGAAAGATTATAGAACAAACTCAGCCAGAATACTTCTCAATTCGTTTATAGAGGTGCGAGAAATAACAAAAAACCCTGTTTTTGCACAGGGTTTTTGACTTTTTTAGTCTTGTTTTGCTTTCGTTGCTTTGTATTCGTCAACCATATGCTTTAGGTCACGGTAGACTTCATATGGGTGATCGATGTTACGGAAGGCGTAGGCTGCTGTTCTGCCATTTCTTGTATAGATGACAGGGGAAGCAGAGGAACCGAATGTTATGGTGCCTGGATTATCGCTTCCTTTCATTAAACGATCCAATAAGTTTACGTTGACCATAAGGCCGCCAATCATTTCGAAGTCGAGTGTGGCATAATCGACACCGATGAATCCTCTTCTGATAAGAATCCTTTTATTCGTGTATGCATAGAAGGTTTTCTTATAGCTCATGTTTAGACCCACCCAAGTTGTAATTATGCCAAGCAATATTAGACCTCCAAAAACGGTTAATTCGATGACGAGCGGTGTCGACGTGCCATGTTCCGCAAAACTTTCAATCGCCATGCCAATCGGAACGGCCATGAATAGAATAGGAATGAGCGCAAGCAGGGTGTAGGCCAACCCACCGAGATAGACATACCTCGTTTTGTTTGGCTTGATCACCTTGATGATTTCTTCATCTTCCTGAAGAATAGGGGCGAACAACTCTTTGTTTTCCATTTTGATGCTCCTCCTTCGAGCAAGGGTAGTATATGCAATAATTCCTTAAAATTCAAGATAATTCATAAAAATTCAGTTTGCTTCAAATCGGTATCCATGAAACCTCCAAAACTAGTGCTATAATTTGTTAGCATCCTTAATGGATGAAGGAGAAAAACACATGCCTTGCACAACAATATTAGTCGGTAAGAAAGCGAGCTACGATGGCTCGACCATGATCGCCAGAAACGATGATGGCAGATTTGACACAAAGAAATTGGTAGTGGTCCATAACCAACCAAAGAAATACGTATCCAAAATCGCCCACTTAGAGATTGAGCTTCCAGACAACCCTCTCTCATACACGAGCACACCAAATGTCACAACCGACAAAGCCGGTATCTGGGCCGCTAACGGCATCAACAGCGAGAACGTCGCCATGACCGCTACCGAAACGATCACAAGCAACGCCCTTGTTCTTGGCGCTGACCCATATGTTGTCTATAAGAAAGCCGAGAAACGCGGCCAGAAAGATATCCCAGGCGGACTTGGCGAGGAAGACCTCGTTGTCGTCACCCTTCCATATATCCACTCCGCTCGTGAAGGCGTTATCCGCTTAGGTCAGCTTCTTGAAAAATACGGAACCTATGAGCCAAACGGCATTGCCTTCAGCGACAAAGACGAAATCTGGTGGCTTGAGACCATCGGTGGTCATAACTGGATGGCCAGAAGAGTCAAAGACGATGAATACGTCATCATGCCAAACCAGCTCGGTATCGATTACTTCGATTTTGAAGACGCTTATGGAGAGCAGAAGGAATTCATGTGTTCCAAAGGCCTCAAAGAGCTTACTGAGAAATACCATCTCAACCTCAATCAAGGCGATAAATTCAACCCACGCTTAGCCTATGGCTCCCATAGCGACGCCGATCACGTCTATAACACTCCACGTGCTTGGTATATGGCGAGATTCTTCAATCCTCGCACCTATAAGTGGGATGGCTGCAATGCCGACTTTGGCCCAGAATCCGATGACATCCCATGGTCACTTGTCCCAGAAAGAAAGATCACCGTCGAAGACGTTAAGTACATCCTTTCTTCTTACTATCAGGGAACCCCATATAACCCATATTCCGCGAAGGACAATCCTCTTAAGGGCAAATACCGTCCAATCGGCATCTGCAGGACCGATGTCATGGCTATCCTCCAAATCCGTCCATACATGCCAAAAGAGATCGCTGCCGTTGAATGGCTTTGCTTTGGAAGCAACGCCTTCAATGTTCCGCTTCCTTTATACACCAACGTCTCCAAGATGCCTGCCTATGTCAGCGCGACAACCGAGACCGTCGACTCCAATAACTTCTATTGGGCCAGCAGAATCTTC
>CAMKAQ010000035.1 GCA_946410525.1 uncultured Caryophanales bacterium
GGCGCTATCGAGTCCTATGCGAGCGACAAGGACATTGAAGTCACTTTCTTCGTTAACGGTGTTGAGTTTGCGAAGGAAACCTATCACTGCGACAAAGGCGTCCAGGTTGGCTTCAGTTCCAAAGACTACGCAACACTCGGCCGTCCAGTCGAGAGCGTCAAAGCCGTCATCAGCCTTACCGACGGCCTCATGGACGACAACAGCTTCAGCGTGTTTGCTAACACTCAGCAAGTCAACACCAAAGCCTTGATCGTCAGCTCCGCTCCAACCTATTTGGAAGCCATCTTCGACGCTATGAAGGTCTCTTATAAGACCGTCAGCCCAGCCCAATACAAGCTCGTGAGCGGCTATGACATCTACGTCTATGACTGCTATAAGCCAAACACGCTCCCAGAAGTCGGCGCTTCCATGTTCTTCGGACTTAAGAATTCCGTCGAGGGAACCGGATTCCTTGCTTCGCAAGAAGTCGTCCCAGAGGAATCAACCAAACTTACCTGGGCCAACAACGAGGATTCTACCCTCTATAAGACCCTCACCCGTGGTATCGGTATGAATCGTGACATCCTTCTCAAGCAGTATATGAATTACTCGCTTGTCAACAACTTCACGACCATCCTCAAAGCGAACAACAAACCAGCCGTTTTCGTCGGCAGGTCTGATGTTCAGACCCGTGAGGTCATCTTCAACTTCGACCTCCACAACTCCAACTTGCCTCTTCTTTATGACTTCGTTCCTCTTATGAGAAACCTCGTCGACTATTGCAAGCCAAGGCTCCTCCTCGACTTCGATTACGAAGTTGGTGAGAAAGCCACACTTAGCGTCGCCGATGAGATCTCGAAGATCACGATCAAGAGACCAGACCAAAAAGACGCTCAGATTGTTTACGCCAGAAAGGACGGCGAAAGCATTGAGCAGCTTCAGTACGAAACCCGTACCGTTGGCGAACACGTCATTACCGTCACCTATCAAGATGGTAAGACTGAAACAGTCAACTTCTTCGTTCACATGAGCAATCCTGAGATGGACCCGCAACCAGCCGCTCAGGCCAACTTCGCTCTTGCGATCACCGATAACACCACCCCTGGCGATGGCATCTTAGACAACATCTTGCCTATCATCATCGCCGCCGCAGCCTTCTTTGCTGCAGATTGGATCTTGTACACTCATGAACAATATTGAAGTCAGAAATCCATATCTAGCGTTTATCGCTATTCCTTTGGTTGCGATCGTCGTCCTTTTCTTCTTCCATATTCCAAAGCAGAAGAGATTATGGACCAAACACATCATCTCGCTTGTCCTTCACTTCTTCATCGCAGCGACTTTGACACTCACCTTCATCGACATCAACTACCTCTACACTTCCAAAAACACTGAGTTAGTTGTCCTTGCCGACTGCAGTGACTCCGAGCTTGAAAGCAAAGAAGAGCTCGACAAAGTCGTCGGAAACATCTACGACAAGCTTAACAACACCACAAAAGCCTGCGTCGTCGCCTATGCCGAATCCCCAGAAAAGGTTGTTGATTTCGGCGGCCGCTACGACGGAGCCATCAAAAAGGTCTTCGAAGACGAGAGCTTCAAGAGAAACTCAACCAATATCGAGAAAGCTCTCAGATACGCGAATACCTTATATAGTGAGAACACCGTCCGTCGTCTCATCATCATCTCTGATGGTATTGAGACCGATGGTTCCGCTACTCTTGCTCTTGAAGATCTCCGCCACAACGAGGTCAACATCGAGTGCGTCTACACAAGACATGGCGAAAAAGCCAAGAACGAAATCGCCATCACCAACGTAGACTTTGTCGATACCGTCTTCCTTAACAGGGCTCAGACCGTCAAGGCTTCCATCCGTAGCTTCAAAGAAGAAGATACCACCGTCAACCTTTGGAAAAACGGTATGGTCATCGATTCGATGCAGATGCCAATCACCCGTGGCCTTAACGAGGTTGAGTTTATGCTCCCAACCGACGAAGTCGGCACCTTCGATTACAAGGTGACCGTTGAGCCAGCCACCGGAAAGACCGCTCTTGAAGACACATACGTTGAGAACAACACCTGCAGTTTCACCCAGAAAGTCACGGATGAGTTCAAAGTCCTTATCTTGAAGAAAGATCCGGGCACCAACGTCAGGAACATCTTCATCAACGATCTTGGATGCTTCACTGAACACACCGATGTCACTGAGATGTGGTACAAGGACAACTCTCTTGAGTATAGTCTTGACTACCTTCTCAAATTCGACGAATACATCTTCTATGACGTAACCGTCAAAGAGATTCCTCACTATCAGGAATTCGTTGCTAATCTCTTCACCTGCGTTGCTTCCTATGGCAAAACTCTCCAGAACTATGGCGAACTTAACCTCAGCAACGAAGATACAGACGCTTTAAGCCTCTACTCCGACATGCTCCCAGTTCAGATTGAGGGTTCGAGCGAAAAGGCCGTCGTCCTTAACGTTGACGTCTCCGGTTCCATGTCTGGCGAATCAATCGAACAAGCCAGAGCGGGTGCGAAAGCCTGTGTTGACATCCTTAACGAGAAAGACTTCCTAGGTGTTGTCTCCTTCTCTGATAGCGCAAAAGTCGTTGCTCCTCTCTCCGCTGCGAGAAGAAACGCCGAATCCATCAAGAGCGCTATTAGCAGAATGGAACCTGAGGGTGGCACTCAGATGAATGCCGGTCTCAAGAAAAGCTACGAACTCCTCTCCAACAGTACCTTCGAGTACAAATACGTCATCACCCTTTCCGATGGTGAGCCATTCGAAACTGATCAGGAGCTCATCGAACAGGTTGAGAGAATGTCTGCTGCTGGTATTTCCTGCTCATTCATCAACATTCTCAACCCAGGCGGCGAAGCCCTTCTTAGGGAACTTGCCGACCACGGCTATGGCGCTTACTTCTATTGCGATAACACCAATCAGCTCGTCGATACCATGATTGACGCAGTCGGTGTTCGTTCCTTGAGCGGAATCATTGACAACAAGCCGCTTCCTATTGGTATTGCCGACGCAAGCGACCCTGCCTTAACAGGCGTCAACACTGATGCCTTAGGCAACATCAACGGTTCTTATATCTGCTACAGAAAACCAGACGCCAACACCGTCCTCACGATTCCTTATCAGAAAGAGGCCGAAGGCAATAGCGCAAGCACCAACATGACCCTTCCTTTATTCGCCTACTGGCGTTTTGGAAGAGGAACTGTCTCATCTTTCACCTCTAACTTCAGTTCTTGGACCTACCAGTTTAGAAACAGCGCAGACGGCAGAAAGTTCTTCCAGAACTCCTGGAATATGCTCCTCCCTGAGTTTGCTTCCCATGCCCAGATCCAGTTCACCTACGAAACCAGAGGTGTCACGTCCGATCTCCACATCTATGCGGCAGACACGGATACAAACGCCGAGGTAAAAGTAACACTTACCGGTCCAAAAGGCGATATCATCAACGGTCAGCTTTACTTCGATGGCTATCAGTACTCCGCCAATATCCCAACCGCGGATATCGGAACCTATGCCGTCCATGTCGATTACAAGCACCACAAAACCATGACCAATGGCGAGACCATGCTTGTCCCTCTTGGAACTGGCGACTATAACCTCTTCTTCGACTATTCGTGCGAATACAACGTCTTTGACGCTTCTGATGGCGAACTTCTCTATGAGCTTGCCTCAACCCGTGATGACGTTACGGTTGGTGAGCCAAACTATGCCGCTCTTGGCGAAGAGCTTCAGTACACTAGCTACCGCTCAACAAGCCTTTGGTTCCTCATCGCCACTCTTGTCCTCTTCCTTGCCGACGTCTTTGTCAGAAAAGGCGAAGCCAAAAAGAAGAAGAAGCCAGAGTACGTTGTCGGTACCAATCTTGGTTAATCGCTAAAAACAACAATTAAGGCCATTTCCAGTGGCCTTTTTTGTTTTCCTATATAAAATCCCGTTTTGCTGGGGATTTCGAAATTTGAGGGGGTTTTGACGCTGATTTTAAAAACACACAAAAGGAAAAGGCCTGCATTTCTGCAAGCCTTGTTTTTTGTCGGAATTAGTTTCTCGGCGCAGTACAAGCAACGTCAAGATACGCAACCACATCATCCTCACTTGTGCTAGAGAAGCTTCCGTCAGCAGCGTCGCCATAGAGCTTAGCGGTGATTTTATATCCATCAGAGAAAGTCTTCTCAAAAGTATATGTTTCTGATTTATAATGGCCGTTCCCAGTGACTCTACCAGAACTTTCAGCCCAACCGCTGCTCGCTCTGTAAGATTTTCTTGCGATCGAGAGGATGTTCATTTCGTATCTAATCCAATCGCCACCTTTAATTGAGCATCTGCGGTTGTTAACCTTGGTGCAGACATCGTTATAGGCACCCAAATAGCAATATGGAAGCATATGTGGGGTGACGATACCGATTTCTTCGAGGATATCCAAGGTGTTCTGTGACCAGTTGGTACCTTTGACAGGTTCGTTGAACTGCTCAGTGAAATAAACCTGGATATATGGGTAGTAACTGCCATCACGACTATTGAGTCTGCCCGTCATCTTGAAGGTAATGCCAACATCGTTTTTGACGGCATCAACTCTCATATCTTTTGGCTGAGCGGCATTATTATAGGAAACAACCCATCCTGCCAACTCAAATTTGGTTTTCGCCTTGTAGACAAGGTGTTGGTCATACGCGCATGTGCTAGTCATTAACATATGTGCGTTCGTAGTCGAATCTTTGTCAATGTGAACGATGGTGATCTCACCGGTGAGTTCGAAGAACGGGAGACCGTTGCCTCCGAGGTTCCTTCTGATCTCTGCATCCACTTTCGGATCCCAACCTTGGGTATAGTCGATGGAACTCTTGCTAGAGGATTCTTGGGAGGTATAAGAATTATCGGAGCCCTGGCTATTATCAACTATAGAAGTATTGGATTCATTTCCTGAGGTTTCACTTCCAGTGTTATTTTCAGGATTGTCGACACATCCAGCTAAAAGAAGGCTGGTTGCCAGTAATAATAATGCTTTTCTTGTTACGCGTGCGCTCATAATACAAAACCTCCAATCCCCTTGGGGATTAGCCCTATATTACTCAAAAAAGGAAAAAAGGAAATGATTTTTTTAGCTTTTGAAAATAATTAGCAAAAAATGCAATTAATTGTTGAAATACGGAAAGTCGTTTCTATAATGCCCTCAAAAGACCACGAAAGGAGGGTCACAAAAATGAAAAAATCTACAGGCAGCATCTTGCTTCTCAGTGCTTTTGCGGCATTGGTCTTAGCTGGATGCGACAACGGACCAAAAGATTCGTCAACCTCGACTGGCTCATCTGACACAGCAGTCACAACTAGCGCTGACGAAACTTCTACCCCTGCAGGTAACAGTGATTCTGCGACCGGTACTTCAGCCGGTAACTCTACCACTACTTCGTCTGCAACATCTTCTGCTGCGGCTTCGTCTTCCAAGACGTCATCTTCATCTGCCGCCGCAAGCAGCTCAACTCAACCAGTTGAGACCGATTGGAGCAACAAGAACTTCATCGGTGAATATTTAGGCGGAATGAACAACCTTATCATCAACGCAGATAAGAGCACTAGCTGGGGAACTTCTACGGTTAAATTCCCTGCTACTTATACCGACATGGGCGGTGGCGTCTATATGATCAAATCCGCCGCTGGCGTCGCTGATCAGGACTATGTCGAAGTCATCACCGACGGCACCATGGCTTATGTCATGCACGACAAAACTGCCTATGACTATTATGTCATGGACAAAAACGCTTTAGGCAGCGCTGTCATCGCGTTCTGCGAAACCCAGGATGAGACCAAGTTCTTTGGCGGAATCGAAGTTACTGCTGGACATTGGAAATACTTCGCCTGCATCAACGGCACCTATACCTTCGGTGCGACCATCACTATGCAGGCTGGTACGAACATCAATGCCGGTGGTGCTATTTTTGATTTCGGCACCGGCGCAAACAAGAGTTCATGGAAAGTCACCAGAGCTGCTACCGCGGCCACCTCGTTTGCCAAGATTGAACAAACCAACTTCAACGCTTCCACTTATACTGGTGAACATGGCGACCTTATCATCGGCACCGACAGTGACGGTTTAGTCTTCGCTAAGCTCAACGGTGTCATGCTTGATGGCGCTGAACTATCAGCCGATGGAACAGTTCTTTCTATACCAAACGGCAGCACGCCAACCGCGTACGATCAGACTGACCCAGCCGGACCTATGAAGGTTATGCCAGCGACTACTTACACCCTTGCGAAGATCGCTTTGACCTATACCGAGGGCACAGGTACAATGAAGGCCCCACTCTTCCCAACCGTTTCTGGCGATAGCGGATCATACGCAGCTGAAACCGATGATTCCGGTAACGTCTGGGTAGTTTATACTGCCACGGAAAGCGGAACCCTCGTGGTTACCGAAACCGCTGGCTCCCTTAGCGATTCTTACCTTTCAGTGTATGATTCGACCACACTGAGTTACACAAGCGGTTCTGCGCTAGCGAAAGATGATAACGGCACGGCCACCGGATGCACAGTTAGCATCACCGTTCTTGCGGGTCATGCATACGTCATCAAACTTGGTGCTTATGCGGACAGAGACAAAACTTATACAAGCACAACCTCTTCCTATAAAGATACAGCGGAAGAATTTGATTGGACGTTAACTCCATTTGCCCATGATATCTACACCGGCGACGCTGGTGATCTTGATATTATGACGGATGGAACCACCATAAAGTCGATCACTATCGGTGGAACCGCTGTTACCAGTTTTGAGTTTGATAACACCACCAACACGCTCACGACTGAAAGCGTAACGAGCGATTGGTCGAATCCGCTTGACCCAGTCAAGACAACGACCGAAAAGACATTTGTCCTCGATCCAGCCGCTAAAACATATACCGGCACCTCTTCATCGAATGAAGAACATCTAATCGGCACTATCACCGAAACCGATACATCATATAGCGGCACTACCGGTAGCGACGGTAACATTTGGGTTACCTTCACTCCAAGCGTTAGCGGTAGTTTCACCATTGTTGAGACAGTCAAAGGCGTTAGCGATTCTTATCTTCAGGTTTTTGAATATGATCCAGCCACCGGCATGTCCGGTCTTACCTCAACAGGCGCAAAGAGGCTTAAAGCCGATGATAATAACCCTGCCACCGTCACCGTCGTTGCTAATGCTGGCGTCACTTATGTCATCAAACTTGGTGCCTGGGGAGAAAGAAACGCCTTGCTCGGAGACACCGCTTCATCCTCTTCCAATATCGGTTGCACCGAAACCTTCTCTTTTGCTTTCATCGACTACACAATGGAGACTTTCTCTGGAGCGGAAGGAGAACTTGTTATCGCAACAAAAGATGGCGAGTTCAAGACCGCATCTCTAGACGGTTCATCGATCGTTGGTAGCCCTGCGTACGATGCCACTAACGGCACTCTTGTCTATTCGGGAGCTGGTGTCTACGATCTCACCACTGATCCAAACAATCCAACCAGAACCTCGACGGATAT
>CAMKAQ010000036.1 GCA_946410525.1 uncultured Caryophanales bacterium
CTTCTCAGTGGCCGCCCATTCTGGTTCAAAGACTAGTCCAAAATTTGGAATTAAGCCTCCCTCGTGGAGGCTTTTTTCTTATCTAAGGGAGTATAATGTTTGGTATGTGGGAAAAAGAACTCGAAGAAATGAAGAAGGCCGCTCTCTTAGCGGAAGCAAAGATTCTCGAAATCTATCATTCTTCATTCAAAGTCGAAACGAAATCAGACGACTCTCCAGTTACCGAAGCGGATAAGTCCGCTGACAAAATAATCAAAGATTATCTCCAAGCCAGATTCCCTGATTATGCCTTCCTCACCGAAGAAAGCGTCGATACCAAAGAAAGGCTCCATAAGGACCTTGTCTTCATCATCGATCCGGTCGATGGAACTGTTGAGTTTGTGAACAAGACCGGCGGTTTCAGCACGAACATCGCTTTGTGCTATAAAAATGAAATCGTGGCAGGGGTCATTAACATCCCGCTCGAGAAAACGACCTACTTCGCCACAAAAGGCGGTGGCGCCTGGAAAGAAGAACGAGACAAAAATCCACTTCGAATCCATGTCTCAAATCGAGTCGGAAAGAACCTCCGCGCCCTCATCTCCATCAGCCATCTTATAGATAAGGAAAAAGAACAAATCGCTAGACACAAAGAGTGCTTCGAATCAGTAACTCCATGCGGTGCTGCCACCAAGTTCTGTCGCATCGCGGAAGGTGAAGCAGACGTCGCTGTTCGCTATAGTGTTGCCACCAAAGAATGGGATACGGCAGCAGGGGAGATTCTTCTTGAAGAGGCCGGTGGCCATTTCACCAATATCCACCTCGAAAAATACACCCACAACAGGGAAGACGTTTATAACCGAGATGGCTATGTCGTGGTCAATGACATGAGGAACGCTCTACTGTAAAATAAGCGCGTTTTGCCAAGGATTTTATGAAAAAAAGCTGGGATTTCCAGCTTTTTATTTTTCTTCTGTTTTTTCTTCGTCGAGCTTTTTGTATTGCTCTTCTTTGCGCTTGAGATATGGGTCAAGGACATCAAGCGGAGCGCTCATTGCGCCTTCGCATCTGATGACGCCTGGGACTTCCTCAACGAGGATGGTCTCAATGCCTTGAGAGATATCGGCATCGGCATAGGCACATCCTTCGCAAGCGCCAACCATGTTGACGTAGACGACTCCGTCCTTGAAACCAACGTACTCGACGTTGCCTCCTTCTCTTTGGAGGAATGGGCGGATTTTGCCTAGGACCGTTTCGATTTGCTTCTCAATCTCTTCCATAACGGAAGAATATTGTAGCCATTTTTTTCTTCCGTACAAGCAAAGTGGTAAGACGGGATTAATATAATCCGCTATAATAACCGCGTTATGAAACTTGCTCTTTGTTACGTAAACATATTGCGTGCCCTCAAGACCCTTGATCTTGAAGGTGTGGAAGTGACCGCGGAAGGCCTTGCGAAGATCCTCAAAGGCATCATCGATTTCGAGACCATCAAGTACGTCAATTCCAGCGCTTTCGGATGCTTCCCTTCATATACGGGAAGAAGGACCAAAGGCCGCATCAATTACCTTACGAACAACGGCTACCTTGAAACCAGGGATTCATTCATCTTCCTGACCTCGATGTGCGACGAACTTAATCTTCGCCCACTTGAGAAGAAAGACTTCAAGATGCCGGAGAGCAAAAACATTAGATTTAAGACGGAGGATAGATAAACATGAAAAAGATGACTGATAAGAAATTCGAAGAATGGCCATTCCAAGTGCCTAACTTCGATAACGTATGCGCCCGCCTCAAAGGCTTCGCTGAATTATTCGAAAAAGCCCCAACCAAAGAAGAAGCGTTGAAGCTTTGGAAGAAATACACCCGTCTCCTCGAAAGTGTCGAAGACAAGATCACCCATGTCTCCGTCCTTTTCACCCTTGAGACGACCAACAAGAAATACGAGAAGGCCATGAAGAAGATCAACAACTCTCTTCCAATCCTTGAGCTTGAGACCCAAAAGTTCTCAAAGGCCTATCTCGCTTCCCCATATCTTGAGTATCTTGAGAGCAAATTAGGCAAGCTCCTCACCAAGATGTACCAATACGAAATCAAGAAGAGCGACGAATCCGTTGTCTCTCTTAAGCAAGAAGAGTCTGAGCTCGTCATGAAGTATCAGGCTGTCACCGCTGCGATCACCTTCGAGTTCCGCGGAGAGAAATACAACATGCCTCAGATGGGCAAGTTCCTCCAAGATCTCGACCGTGAGACGAGAAAAGAAGCCGCAGAAGTCTACTACAACGGCCTTAACGAAAAGAAAGACGAACTCGAGGATATCTTCGATAAGCTCGTCAAAGTCCGTACTGAGATGGCCAAGAAGATGGGTTACAAGTCCTACACCGAACTTGGCTACATCATGATGAACCGTTATGACTACAACCCTCTCATGGTTGCCGCTTACCGCGAGCAAATCCACGACGTCGTCACTCCTCTTGCCGCCAAGATCGTGAGAAAACAGATTGCCCGCTTAGGAATCAGAAATCCTGAGATCTATGACCTCAATCTCATGTTCCCTAATGGCAACCCAACTCCAAAAGGAACCACCGAAGACAAGGTCAACGCCGCGATCAAGATGTACGACCAGATGTCCGAAGACACCTCTAAGTACTTCCGTTATATGAACGACCATAACCTCCTCTTCCTCGATGCCAAACCTGGCAAACAAAGCGGTGGTTACATGACCTACTTCCCAATCCAGAGAACCCCAATCATCTTCTCTAACTTCAACGGCACCGCCGGTGACGTCGATGTTCTCACCCATGAGTTCGGTCATTCCTTCCAGGCCTTCGAATCCGCGGATATCAAGGTTCCTGCCTACCGTTCACCAACCGCTGAATCCTGCGAGATCCATTCCATGTCTATGGAATTCTTCGCAGAGCCATACATGGATCTCTTCTTCGATGAACCTGACAAATACCGTTATGTCCATCTTGCCGATTCCATCTGCTTCCTCCCATACGGCGTCTCCGTCGACGAGTTCCAGCATTGGGTCTACGCTCACCCAGAGGCCACACCAGCCGAAAGAGATGAGCAGTGGCACAAGATCGAAGAGAAATACACCCCATGGAAGGTTGAAGCGGAAAGAAACTGCGAATATCTCTACACCGGTCACCGCTGGCTCACCCAACTCCACATCTTCGAGATGCCTTTCTACTACATTGATTACACTCTCGCACAGGTATGCGCGTTCCAGTTCTTCAATAAGGACAGACGCTCACACGATAATGCGTGGAAGAAGTACATCAAGCTCTGCAAGCTAGGTGGTAAATACACCTTCTGTGAGCTTGTGAAGAAGGTTGGCCTTGAGGTTCCATTCGATGAAGGAGTCCTCGCCAAGACAATCAAGCCTCTTGAGAAGGTTCTCCGCGATTATCATCCAGAAAACTTCTAAGAAATGCCCTCTGAAAATGAGGGCTTTTTTCTTTCAAAAACGCACCTAAAATCGGCAGTTTATGAAAGTGTTTTTCAGATTTTCAGAAATATATCAGTATTTAATTAGCGACATTCTTTTATTTGAGACTTTTTTAAGAAAATAAATAAAATTATTTATAAATACGATTTCACTTCTTTTCATATTGAAAAATGTTCTTTACGAAATTATCGCGATTTTTTAAGAATGTAACCGTTTTCATGAAACAAAATGATTTGATTCTGTAGTTTTTTCATTTGACGTAGTTTATATTCATTATGTCGAATCGCTAAATCGACATTTCGTATAATTGCCCTAATCGGTGGGAAGTCTCTACGTTGGACCTTAATCCAACACTACGAAGTCACAAAATCGTCTAGATTTGTGTTTTGATGTTTAGACTTAATTCTCCTATTCCGGTAATTATCGATTCCATTTAGGAGAAAAAGAAACATGAAAAAACAACTCTTAGCACTCACCGCCATGCTTGCCATTGCTGGTCTTACCGGCTGCAGCAACACCGAGAAGATGAAAGTCGGTCTTTTAACTCTTCACGGCACTGATTCCACCTACGACAAGAACTTCATCGACGCTTTCAACGCAGCTTGCGAAGCCAAAGGCGTTGAGCCACTCCTCCAGTCTGGTGTTGGCGAAGATGCCACCTGCACCGCTGCCGCCAACAAGATGGTCCAGGAAGGTGCTAAGTTAATCTTTGCCGATTCCTTCGGCCATGAAACCCACCTCCACGAAGCTGCCAAGGATGCCAAGGATGTCCAGTTCTGCCACGCCACTGGTGTTCACGCTGCTGAATACGAAGCCGCTGGTGAGAAGAACTTCCACAACGCTTTTGCTTCCATCTATGAAGGCCGCTACCTCGCCGGCGTCGCCGCTGGCTTAAAGCTCCAGGCCATGCTTGCCGCCAACCCAGCCACCTCTAAGAAGATTGGCTACGTTGGTGCTTACACCTACGCCGAAGTCATCTCCGGTCTCACCTCCTGGTACCTTGGTGTCAAATCCATCGTTTCCGATGTCACCATGGACGTCAGATTCACTGGCGACTGGTACAACATCGAAAAAGAGAACAGCTCCGCTACCGCCCTTATCACTGGTGGCTGCTCCATCATCTCCCAGCACGCTGACTCCATGGGTGCTCCAAACGCCTGTGAAGCCAAAGGCGTTCCAAACATCACCTATAATGGCCCAACCGCTAAAGAGACTTACGTTATCTCCAGCAAGATCAACTGGCAGCCATACTTCGAGCACTGCATTGATGCCGTCAAAGAAGGCAAGCCAATCGAAACCAACTACACCGGTTCCCTCAAAGATGGTTCCGTCGAAATCGGCAAGATCGGCCCAGCCGCTGCCGCCGGCACCGAAGCCAAGATCAAAGAAGTGAAAGCCGCTCTCGAAGCTGGCACCA
Source organism: uncultured Caryophanales bacterium (assembly GCA_946410525.1). Taxonomy (GTDB): domain Bacteria; phylum Bacillota_I; class Bacilli_A; order RFN20; family CAG-826; genus UBA4951. The sequence continues at coordinate 4,851 of CAMKAQ010000036.1, forward strand.
CCAAAGTCTTCGATACCAGCACCTTCACCCTCAACACCGCCAACGCCGCCCTTGCTGAAGACAAGAAGCTCGACCTCGATGCCGATGGTCACATCAAGAGCTACAAAGTCAACGGCACCAACGTCATCAAGACCGAAGGCAGCAAGTCCTGGTTCGCCGAGAGCGAAATCCAGTCCGCTCCTTACTTCGATCTCACCATCGATGGCATCACCTTCCTCAACACTGAATTCTAATCTAGCCTAACCGCTAATTAGTAAGAACCGTTGCAGGTTAACATTTCCCAAGGGCATAATAGCCCTTGGGAATTTCTCGTTTTTAGGGCATAATATTCCTATGGAAAACATTGTTCAGCAAGATATCAGCATTAGATTCGAAAACATCACTAAAACATTTGGCTCAGTCATAGCCAACGAGAAGATCACCTTTGACGTTTACAAGGGCGAAATTCTTTCTCTTCTGGGTGAGAACGGCAGTGGCAAGACCACTCTTATGAACATGCTTTCCGGCATCTATTTCCCTGATGAAGGGCAAATCTATATCAATGGCAAAAAGGTTACCATCGCCTCACCAATGGACGCCTTTAAACTTAAGATCGGCATGGTCCATCAGCACTTCAAACTCATCGACGTATTCACCTGCCTCGAGAATATCGTCCTTGGAATTGCCGACAAAGAAAAAGCCAACAAGAACAACGCTAGAAAAGCCATTAAAGGACTTTGCGACCGTTATGGCTTCGAAATCAATCTCGACAAAAAGGTTTATGACCTTTCGGTTTCCGAAAAGCAGACCCTCGAGATTCTTAAAACCCTTTACCGCGAAGCCGAGATTCTCATTCTCGACGAACCAACCGCGGTTTTGACCCCAATTGAAATCAGAAAGCTCTTCTCTGTTCTCTCCAACATGAGAAAAGACGGCAAGACAATCATCATCATTACCCACAAGCTCAATGAGGTTATGGAGATTTCAGATAGGGTTGCCGTCCTTCGCAAAGGACAATACATCGACACCGTCAAAACAAGCCAAACAAGCGAAGCCCAACTCACGGAAATGATGGTTGGCAAAAAGATCGTTCTCGATATCGGCCGCACCGAGCCGAAGAACATGGAGGATCGACTCTTTGTTGAGCATCTCAGCCTTACCGACAAAGATGGAACGAAAGTCCTTGATGATGTCAATTTCATCGCCCGCTCTGGCGAGATCCTTGGCATCGCTGGCATCGCTGGCAGCGGTCAGCGTGAGCTTCTCGAAGCCATCGCAGGAGTCAAGCCAGGCTACAAAGGCGACGTCATCTTCAACCGTCCAAAGAAGAATCTTCCCGTCTCTTTCTTCCACAAGACCTACCATGAAGTCGTGAATATGGCGAAGAAAGGCGCGTTCCATTATGAAAACGGAACCCCAGTTGATTTCACAGGCATGAGCAGCAAGAAGATCAAAGAGCTCGTCAATGCCGAGAAAATCATCTTCAACGAAAATGAAATCTATAATCTCCGCAACCTAAACCCAAGAACCATTCGTGAGCTTGGTGTCCGTCTCTCCTTCGTTCCAGAAGACCGCTTAGGCATGGGCCTTGTCGGGAACATGGACCTTGTCGACAACATGATGCTTCGCAGCTACCGCAAAGGCAAAGGTATCGCCGTTAACAGAAAGAAGCCAGAAGCCCTCGCTGAGGAAATCGTTCACGAACTCGATGTCGTCACGCCAAACCTTCATACCCCGGTTAGAAAGCTTTCCGGCGGCAACGTTCAGAAGGTTCTCGTCGGAAGAGAAATCTCCTCTTCTCCAAAGGTTCTTATGGCCGCTTACCCAGTACGTGGTCTTGATATCAATTCCTCTTATCTCATCTATAACCTGCTCGATAAAGAAAAGCAGGAGGGCAGCGCAGTCATCTTTGTCGGAGAGGACCTTGATGTCCTTCTCGCTCTTTGCGACCGCATCCTCGTTATGTGCGAAGGCAAGGTCTCTGGTATTGTTGACGCCAGAACCACGACCAAAGAGGAAGTTGGCTTGCTTATGACCAAGAAAAACGAAGACGAAGAAGAAACCGGAGGCGAGAGCAATGATTAAGAACAATAATGCGGCCAAACCGCTTCCAACGGAAAAGGCCAAAAAAGAAAAGAAGAAACTCTTCCATGTTGAGAAGCGTTTCAACATGGCATTATGGCAATCGGTTCTCGTTCGCTTTGGGTTTATTTTGGTTGCGGTTTTCTTTGGCCTTCTCGTCCTTACGATGGCTTATAGCAAGATCAATCCATTCGTCTCTTTTGGAAACTTGTTTATCGGCGCCTTTGGTTCCTTAGACAAGTTTTTGGAGTTTTTGAGGGACAGTGCCCTTCTTCTTGGCGTAGGTTTGGCTCTCATCCCAGCCTTCAAGATGAAATTCTGGAATCTTGGCGGAAACGGTCAGATTTTGGCTGGTGCGCTTGTTTGCGTCATGCTCATGGTTGAGCTTGGCGGCACGATGCCTGATTTCGTGATTGTTATCATTTCTTTGGTCGCGGCAATCATCGCCGGTGCGATTTGGGCAGCCATCCCAGCCATCTTCAAAGCCTTCTTCAATACCAATGAGTCCCTTTTCACCCTCATGATGAACTACATCGCGGCGGGCCTCGTT
>CAMKAQ010000037.1 GCA_946410525.1 uncultured Caryophanales bacterium
AATTGATATCTCCTGATGCCGTTCCATGCGCGCCATGAGGATAGATGATACATTTGTTCTTAACGCCTTTCGCGGTCAAGCACTTAGATAGGTATTCGCTTTGCTGAGGCTCGATGGTCGTGTCTTCGGCCGTTGTCCAAATGAAGGATGGCGGGAAGTCTTTGGTAACACGGTTTTCGAGGGAAACTTCCTTCTCTAAATACTTATTGTTCCCCGTAAGGAACATGAAAGTGTATTGCGAACCCTGGGATTTTCCCTGGGAAGTGACTACTGGATAAGAGAAACAGCAGGCTTTGATACGTGGCTCAACCTTAAGATATTGAGGAACTAAAACCTTCTCGTCTTCGGTTCTGGAGGCCAACATACCGGCTAAATGACCACCTGCAGAGAAACCAATAACGGCGATTTGCTCAGGATCAGAGAAGAATGAAGCGGCCTTCTTATAGATATAAAGAAGAGCCATCATCGCCTCTTTTAGCTGGGTTGGGTGGCAGACGCCATCTCCATCAGTTGAGTATTCAAGCCAGAAAGCGTTATAGCCTTTTTGGAGGAAACGGAGGGCTACTGGCTCACCTTCACGGTAAGAAACCCAGTGATATCCTCCTCCTGGAATAATGAGAACCATTGGCCTAAGACGTTTGCCTATCTGCAAAACACGAGGATTCTCCTGATCAAAGAATAACCCGTGAAGGTATCCTTTTGCGTTCTTTTCGCGAGGAAGCCCGAAATAGGCGTAAAGGTCAATATTTGTAGTTTTCATAGATACTATTATCGCAAACTACAGGGACAAAACCATATGAAAACCCATAGTTACTTAATATAATTACATACACGTGCGCTGGTGGCGGAATGGTATACGCTCTAGTCTCAGAAGCTAGTGGGGCAACCCATACGAGTTCAAGTCTCGTCCAGCGCACCAAGCTGTGTCCGTAGCTCAGCTGGATAGAGTACAGACCTCCGAAGTCTGCGGTCAGGAGTTCGAATCCCCTCGGACACGCCAATATAACCATGATCCAGGCCCTAAAATGGCTTGGATTTTTTATTTTATGTCAAATATTTGAGTTTTATCGACAAGTCAGCAAATATCGTTATAAAAGATGTACAAAAGTCTATTAATAGAAAAAAGTATTGTAATAAACAGCATATTTAGTACACTTTTAACGTACCCCTATGAGAACGACTGACAGAAGGTTCATAAAAACCGAAAAGATCATCTTCAATTCGATGGTGGATCTGCTCCAGAAGAGTGATCCTGAGTCTTTGCTCATTGATGACCTCGTCAACGAGGCAGACATCAACAAATCGACCTTTTACCTCCATTACCAATCGTTAGACCAGCTAATCTCCGCAATCGAGGACCGCCTTATTGCCGGAATCTCTTCCGTTCTTTATGGAGTAGGGGAGAGCGGTTCGCTTGAAGAGGCGTTCAAAGCCTTAATCGATTGGATTCTCGAAAACAAAAAGATGGCGAACGCCGTCCTTCGCTCATCCACCTATAGGTTCAACGAGAAGATTGAAAACCTCGTTAAACAATTCTTGACCCCTCTAAAACCTCTAAAAAGAAATAAGATCGCTGACGAAAATGCCTTTAAGCAGGGGGCTTTCGTCCAAGCTGAGGTTGCTATACTCCGTATTTGGATAATGGATGGTTGCCATTTTGACCGTGATATCATCCTCAACCAATGCCTTTCGGTTGCCAAAGATAGTTACTTTGCTGATTTGCTAAAGAATTGTTAAGAATTCACCAAAAGAAAGCGCTTAGACAAGTCTAATCTTTTCGATGGATTTTTTTGTTTTTTCGGAAAATGACTATAGTCAATATCCCCGTTTCGGCTTATAGTTAACTCACCTGTGTAATTTTCAGGAGGTTACAAAATGGCTAACAACCAACAAGGAAAAGGCTTTTTGAACTCGAAATTCTTTTCCTCACGTATTAAGAGCGCTAACGTAAAGCTCTTCCCAGAAGCCGCTCTGGGTTACCTCTTGGGACCGATCATGGCTTTGATCTCCAACGCCATCATCAACTCCTACTTGCTCCGTTACTACACTGACGTCATGGGCTTAGGTTCTGATGATTGGGCTGGTTCTTCATTGTTCCTTGTTCTTCTCCAAGTTTTATCCGCGGTCATCATCGTTATCGGCAACATCGTTGTCGGTAAACTCATGGACAAAGTTAAGACCAAGAATGGTAAAGCAAGACCATTACTCATTGCTTCTTTGCCTCTTATCGCTTTAGCGATCTTCGTCTTGTTCTTCGCTCCATTCCCATGGAAAGAAGGCGCACTTGGTGGCTTAATTCTTGATGAAACCGCCGCTATGTGGTCGATGATCATCATGGCAGTCGGTTACAACCTTTACTACGCCATCTGCTATCCGTTCTACTACACTTCCCACAGTGCTTTGGTCAACCTTTCTTCCAGAAACTCCAACCACCGTGGACTTCTCGCTACCGTTTCTAACGGTTCCGTCGTTGCCGCTGCCGGTCTCGCTGGCATGGCCGTCCCATTCTTCCTCAACATGCTCTTCGTTCCAGAAACGATGAAATTTGAAGTCAAGAATGACGCAGGCGAGGTCATCAACACAATCGTCGAAAAATTCAATCAGGATACTTTCAATCAAGGCGGATGGGCCATCAATAGCTACGATAAGATGGCCAGCTACGGCAACTGGAGGATCTTCATGATCGTCCTCATCGTCACCCTTCTTATCGGTGTCGTCCTCGAATTCTTATTCACCCGTGAGCGTATTACCGAAGAAGAATTCACCCGTGGTGAAACCAAAACCGAAGCCAAGAAAATCCCAATGTCCAAACAGATTGCTGTTTGTTTGAGAGACAAGTACTGGTGGATGGTTATGGTCTTCTTCCTTCTCTACCAATTAGGTGGAATGATGAAGAACAACTCCGCTACCTACTTCTCTACCGCTTGGTTCGGTGATTCCAGCATGGCTGGTCTCATATCCATCATCGGCGCCATTCCAACTGCGGCCGGTATGGTCATCGTTGGCATCTTCGCCACCAAGTTTGGCAAAGCCAACACCATTAAAGTCGGTGCTTTCTTAGCTGCCGCCTTCGGTGCTCTCTCCTTCTTGATGTACCTCGTTCCATCAGATGCTTATGGCGCTATCTCCATCGCCTCCTTTGTTCTCAAAGCCTGCGGTACCGTCCCAGCTATGTACGTCTCTCTCGCTCTCTTGGCTGACGTTCTTGATCACCAAGAAGCCCTCTATGGATTCCGTACCGACGGATTCTCCATGGCTGTTTACGGTTCTATCATGATCGCCATGACTGGTATCGCCAACGGTATCATCGGTGGTTTTGTCAATGCTGCTGGTTACAACTCCAAAGAAATCGGTCTTGGACCTTCTGGAGCCCCTGTTCAGAACGCCACCATTTGGTTATTCTTCGGTGGTGAAGCCATCTGCTACTTAGTCATCGGTCTCATCTTCTTCTTCATGAATGTTGAGAAATTCACCAACCTCGACCACAACGCCATCGAAGAAGATCAGAAAGCCATCGCTCTTGCCGCTGGCATCGAGTATGTCTCCGCTGCTGACAGATTAGCCGCTGAGCAAGCTCAGGCCGAAGCCGAAGCCGAGGAATACAGAAAGATCGAATTCAAAGCCTACTGCGAAAAGAAAGGCCTTAATTACGAGAAAGAAGAAGCCGCTTTCGAAACTGATCGTGCCGAAAAGAAAGCCAATGCCGATATGAAGGCTTCCCAGAAAGAAGCTGCCAAGAAGGCTAAGCTCGCTGCTAAAGAGGCCGCTATGACCGAAGAGCAGAAAGCCGCTGCTGCCAAGAAGGCCGAGAAGAAAGCCGAAGAAGACGCTAAGCTCGCTGCTGAATATGAGAAGATGCGTGCTGCTGCTAAGGCTTCCCCTCTCCACATCTAAGAATTTAAATTCTTAAAACTAAATCCCACCAAGCGTTTGGTGGGATTTTTTATTCGCTTTTCTTTATAATGTAGGCATGAAGAAAATCAGTGGTGGAACCTACGATGAAGAAAGAGCCTTCTACGGCTTAAACGGCATCGAGGCGGAGAATATCTCAATCGATGGTCCAAAAGACGGAGAAAGCGCCTTTAAGGAGTGTTCTGACGTCACTGTCAGGGATTCTTTCTTCAACCTTCGTTATCCTTTCTGGCATGACCACGGCCTCGCTTTAGAGGGCATTGAGATGACCGATAAGTGCAGGGCAGCCATTTGGTATAGCGACAATATCGATATCAGAGACTCCAAGATGCACGGTATCAAAGCCCTTCGTGAGTGCGTGAACATCAAGATGACAAACGTCGATGTCGTTTCCCCAGAATTCGGTTGGTCGGTTGATGACATCACACTCAACAACGTAACCATTGAATCCGAATACCTTTTCCTTCGTTCAAAGAACCTCAAAGCCGAAAAGCTTTCCATGAAAGGAAAATACTCTTTCCAATATCTTGAGAACGCCGAATTCGATAACTGTGAGTTCAAGACGAAGGACGCTTTCTGGCATAGCAAGAATGTCACCGTGAGGAATTCCCATATCGATGGCGAATATCTTGCCTGGTACAGTGAGAACCTGACCCTCATCAACTGCGTTATCGAAGGAACCCAGCCTCTTTGCTATTGCAAGAACCTCAAACTCATTGACTGCAAGATGGTTAGGTGTGACCTCTCCTTCGAAAGAAGCGAGGTTGAGGCAAATATCCTTGGAAACGTCGATTCAATTAAAAATCCTCTGCAAAACAGCCACATAATTGTGGATTCGGTAGGGGAGATAATCCACGATATCGACGCACCACTAGGGAAGATCGAAATCAGGAAGTAAACAAAAAAGCGAGCACGTAATGGCTCGCTTTTATTTTTGATTTGATTATTTGCCAAGGGCAGCGGTCTTAGCGGCATCCAAACGGAACTTCTCAAGACCGTCTTTGGTAAGAGGATTGGTGATGAGTTTGCTAAGGACAGCGAATGGGATGGTTGCGATATCCGCTCCACCGATTGCGCAGGTCTGAACATGCTCAACGTTTCTGATAGAGGCGGCGATGATCTTGGTGTCGTAACCATAGTTCTTCTTGACCTTCATGATATCGGAGATGAGTTTCATCGATTCAAGACCGGCGTCATCAAGACGACCAAGGAATGGTGAGATATAAGTGGCTCCGCTTTCCATGGCGAGGACAGCCTGAGCGACGTTGAAGCAAAGGGTGACATTGGTTGGGATGCCAAGGCGCTTGAACTCTTGGGCGGCTCTTAAGCCATCGTTGGTCATAGGAAGCTTGATGACGATGTGCTTAGGATCGATCTCGTAAAGCTCTTTGCCTTGCTTGATCATTTCATCGTAGACCTCGGAAGTGACTTCCGCGGAGATTGGGCCATCAATGAGTTTGGTGATCTTGGTGATGACCTCTTTTTGGGTCAAGCCTTCTTTGGCGATAAGGCTTGGGTTGGTTGTGCAGCCTTTGACGTAGCCCCATTTGGCGGCTTCTTCGATTTCCTTAAGATTGGCTGTGTCGATAAATAGGATCATAGTTCAATATCTCCTTACAATTTGATTATCTCACTCTTTTTTCAGAGAGTGTTTCCTTTTCTTACAAATAGTCTTTTGAATCACACTATTTGTCTTTTTGGGCTTAAGCCCAATGTCAGAGTTAGAGGTTTTTCTGGAACTCGATGAACTCTTTTTTGATGACTTCTTTGTCACTTTCACCAAAGCCAAAATGAGTGCTCTTCTCAAGGACGATATTCTTCATGTCCTTGTGGGACTTGAAAGAAGTGACATTCCTTTTGGCAAGGAGTTCATCTTCAGCGCTATGGAAGACAACGCTTGGTCTGACTCTTATTTCTTTGAAGAAGGCTCTTTCCTTCCTCATTGCTTTATATAATGAGAACATGTTTGGAAGCCAGGTTAAATAGGCAAATGGATTTTTGGTGAGTTCCATGTCCGTGGCAACGATGAGTCTCTTTGATTTCTCGTCAATCTGATCATCTCCGTATATGGCATCACCATATCTCTTGAAAGCGATAGGCTTGATGTTTCCATAAAGCGGAGGATTCAAAAGGAACAAGGAAGCCTCGTTTGGATGTCTCTTGGCGAAGAGCAAAGCGAAGAGCCCTCCCATTGAGTGAGTGACAAAGACCACTCTTTGCCCTTCGTTATGAAGGAACTCGGCAAGGGCCATGACCTCGTCTTCCCATTCTTGGTATTTGGCGTTTTTGAAGGCTCTGTAATCAGCGTCATGTCCTTTTAGCTCGAAGGTGTAATAGGAGAAACGCTTATCGATGATAGGATACAAAAAAGAGAAGTGGCGGTAGGTGCCCATGATACCGTGAACGAAAATGAGTGACACTTCGCTGTCGTGGTTGATTCTCGACTCTTTTATCATTGGCTTTATTATACCCTCCAATTCTTCTCTTTAATTGGAAAACGCTCAGGTTTTTCCAAAAATAAGCGGGTTTTGCAAATGATTTTTCGTTATTAGATGGTCAAGTCGCCTTTTTTGATCCAGCCGATTTTTCTGAAAAGAAGATCAAGGCCGAAGACAAGGGCGATAGGGGCGATGACGCAGATGCCAATGACCTCAACGATGGCAATAGGGTCATAACCCATGACGTCAAAGGTATCAATGAGACCAACGAAGCCAGAGGTTCCCATGCCGGCTCCAACGGAATCGGTGGCAAAGCTAAACACGTAGGCGAAAGGTCCGAGTATTGCCGAGGCGATGATGGTTGGAAGCCAAATGCGAGGATTCTTGATGATGTTTTTGAATTCAAGCATACTGGTTCCTACACCGATGGCAAGGACGCTTCCCCACTTGTTGTCGTGAGCGGCTTGGACGGCAAAACCTACCATCTGGGTGCAGCATCCAATTAAAGCGGCGCCAGCGGCAACAGGCGATCCACCGATGCTGATGGCCACACAAATGGCAACAGAGCTTATTGGAGCGGTCAAAGCCATACCGACGAGGACCGAAATGACGACGCACATGAGAATAGGGAGGGCTTTGAATTGGGTTGAATCGAAACAAAGCTTGATGAGGTCACCAAGAAGGACGGTGACTTGATGGACCCAATACGACGCGAAGAAGCAGTAGACGAGGGAAAAGCCAAGGCCAACAAGAGGAATAAGGATAAGATCGACCGGAGTCTTTCTTCTCATGATTAGCTTGATGGCAAAATAGGCAACAATGGCAGAGCAATAGCAGGAGAGCGGGTCACCGGTATAGGTCACCATCTTGTAATCGGTTAAAGCGAATCCAAAACCGAGGTTTCCAGCTGCGCCAGCAGCCATGATTGCAACGACGCTGACACCCTGACAACCAAGAGATAAAGCAACGCCTAAGCCGATGCCTGCGCCCATTAGACCTTTGATGATGTTAGCAAAGTCAGCGATGTGTTCAAACCCTGGGACAGGAATCTTCGCAAAGAGGGCGATGATGGTT
>CAMKAQ010000038.1 GCA_946410525.1 uncultured Caryophanales bacterium
AAAAGAGAGGTTTCATATCAGGCCCGAGGAAAGAGAAGAGCCTCATGAGATGTCTTTCGAGCAGAAGAAGGCCTTTGACGATATCAGAAACAGTGACAAAGGAGTCGTCCTCCTTGAAGGCGTCACTGGCTCAGGCAAAACGGAAGTCTACCTTCGCTTGAGCGAAAAGGTCCTCGAAGAAGGTAAATCCGTCTTGATGCTCGTCCCAGAAATCAACCTGACCCCAGCGATGGTGGAATATTTTAGCCGTAGGTTCGGTCCTAAAGTCGCCATCCTCCATAGCGAGCTCACCCCAGCTGAGAGATATGACGAATATAGGCGTATCGCTAGGGGAGATGCCTCAATCGTCGTCGGCGCCAGAAGCGCGGTCTTCGCCCCGCTTAAAAACATCGGTCTCATCACCCTCGATGAAGAGCATGTCGAATCGTATAAACAAGACAATTCTCCGTATTACCACGCTAGGGAAGTCGCCATCATGAGAGGCGAGATCGAAGGCTGCAAAGTATTGCTTGGCAGCGCCACCCCGACCCTCGAATCGAAAGCGAGAGCGGACAAAGGTGTCTATGGCTATGCCTCAATGCCTCACCGCATCAACGAAAAAGCCCTCCCTCATACAGAAATCATCGACCTCAGGGACCGCTCAGTCTTCAGCAAATCATCCGAGAAACTAAGTGCCCCATTAATCGCCAAAATTAAGGAAAAGCTCGATAAGGGTGAGCAGGTTCTTTTGCTCATCAATAGACGTGGCTATTGGACGGGAATCGAGTGTCCAAAATGTGGACATATCTTCACTTGTCCAAGCTGCGGTGGCAACCTCACTTTCCACCAAGAAGACTCAATGCTCAAGTGCCATCACTGCGGCTTCGTCGAGAAGTATCCAGAGCGTTGCCCAGATTGCGGCAACACCCGCTTAAGAAGAGTGGGCTATGGCACCGAGCGAGTCGTCAAAGAAATCGAAGAATTATTCCCTGGCGCTAGAGTTGCCAGAATGGATAGCGACATCGGAAAAGTCTCCAAAAACGTCGAGAAGATCCTCCATGAATTCAAAGATGGGAAGTATGACGTTTTGGTTGGTACCCAGATGATCGCAAAGGGCCATGATTTCCCTAACGTCACCCTCTCAGCGGTGGTCCTAGCCGATATCGGTTTAAGTTTACCAACTTACCGCGCCGCGGAAAGAACCTTCCAGCTTATCGCCCAAGCCGTTGGCAGAAGCGGTCGTTCCAAGAGGGTTGGAGAAGCCCTCATCCAGACCTATAACCCAGAGCATTACGCGATCAAATTCGGAGCCTCCCAAGACTATGGTTCCTTCTATCTCAAGGAGATGCAGCAAAGGAGAGTTACCGAATACCCTCCATACTTCAACTGCGTGCTTCTTGAGTTCTCCTCTTCTAAAGAAGAGAAAGCGATGTCCTCTGCGCTGGATTTCAAAAAGGAAATCCAAGGTTTAGGCATCGAAAACCTCATAGTCTTAGGCCCGATTACCCCATTCTATTCGATGAATAACGGCAAGCATAAACGCGTTCTCCTTCTCAAGTTCAAGAAGAGGGAGAGCATCGATTCGTATCTCAGACAACTCCTTCAAAGATTCTCTTCGGTGGCCGGTGTCGACATCTCCGTCAACGTCGATCCGCTCGATTATTAACCATTTCCCCATAACCCTTTGGGTTTAGCCGTGTTATAATTTCCTCCTATTAGAGGAATTATATGATCGTCATCTCTGTCTTAGGCCTAGACCAGTTCGTTGTCGGCACCTATTCAAGGAAGAACACTGCAAATTTAGCGAACCTTTTTGAATGCGAGGAGGAAGAAATCGTTTTCTATTCTCCAAACAGCATGATTTTCCATAAGGGCGTTGAGCAGACTTCCTGGCAAACGGAAATCCTTGTCCGCGCCCCAAAAAAGTATGAGGTCCTTGAAAGCAAAATCGCGGATTACCTCATCAAAACCTTCACGGATTTCACAATCAACCTAAGCGTCACATTCACTTATTTCGAGATGGAACACCATTACGAACACATTAACGAAGACTATCCTCGCTACATCGAAAGAGGCAATATCTCCGCTGAGGCGATGCCTTATGACGACGAGGATGAAGAATACGAAGACGAGGCCAACCCCCTCGACCGCGCCGATCTCGATATCGACGACGAAGAGCAAATCTACCTTGGCGATGTCTTTGCCGGGCACGAGGAAGAACTCGAATCCCTTGATGCCAAGGAAGATGATGACCGCTGCTGCCACGATGGCCATTGCCACCATGGACATAAACACCAACATTAAGTTTTGGGAGGAAAGACATGCAAGAATTTGATTTAGCCCAAAAGGTCTTGAACGACATCCTTGTGAACGATGTTCAGTTCAACGACGCTCTCAAGAAGCTTTTCCAAGCTGACCCAGCCATCCGTCCTCTTAGAGGATCGGTCGCTGGCCTTGTCGGATGTGAGCTTCGCCATCACCTTCTTTTCACTCATCTCGTCGATGAAGCCAAAATCGAAGGCCTCACCGAAGAAGAGAAGATGGCCATCAAGCTCGCTCTCGCTGACATCTATTTCTTCAAGCGCATCTCTCTTGAGGACATGAAGAAGGTCCTTAGCGAGAAGATCGGCGAGGAAAAGATGGAGAAACTTGAGCCTCTTTTCGCCAAAGCTGAGACCCCAAACGAATTCATCCCAGCCGAATTCCCAAAGACCTCGAACAAATATCTCTCGCTCAGATATAACACCCCAGAGTGGGTTCTTAAGATCTGGCAACATTTCGGATATGGCCAAACCTACCGCATCCTCAAAGCCAATGCCAGACAGAATACCTCCAGTGTCCGCATCCGCACCTCGATGGTGCCAGTGGAAGAGGTGCTCAATAACAACCCTGACTTTGTCAAATCCGGAGTGGAAGGCATCCTCCTTTATGGCGGAAAGACCCCACTCCGTAAGTTAGACCTTTATAAGCAAGGCGCCATCTTCGCTGAGAGAATGGCCACCAAAGCCATGCTCGACGAATATAAGATCGAAGAGCCACAGGAAGCCTTCATCTATAACGCCAACGCTGATTCCTCCCTCTTCAAAGAGATCATCGAAACCTATCAGAACAAGATTGGCCTCAACCTCGGTTGCCCAAGCGTCGATAACTATACTGACGTCACCCGCATGATCAAGCAGGGTGGCTACAAGAACATCAACTTCTTCGGTGCCGAGCCTGATTCCATGGAAGCCGCGATTTCCCGTCCACAAGACCTCGTCATCGCCGCTCCAAATAGCTCGAACTTCGATCTTATCCGTGACTATCCAGACTATCTCCTTCACTTCAAGAAAGAAGAGATGGACGCTCTCTTCGCTCAGGAGAAAGCCGTCCTCGAAGGATGCTCCAAGTTCGTCGCTGAGAAAGGAACCCTCATCTATTGCGTCTACACGATCAGCAAGAAGGAAGGCAACAAGACCATCAACGACTTCGTCGCCAACCACCCAGAGTTCCATCTCATCAAAGAAGTCCAAGCCATGCCTTTCGAAGAAAAGGCGACCGCTCTGTACTATGCGGTCCTCGTTAAGGACACCGTCGCCGCTAAAGCGGAGACCCCAGTCGGAGACATCGCCAGCTTAGCCGATGCCCCAACCAATTTGCTCACTGCCTCACCAAAAGAATAAAATGCCGAAAAAGAACCTCTTTGGATATACCCTTAAAGCCCTTGAAGAGGAGATGTTAGCGAGAGGCGAGAAGAAGTATCGCGCCACCCAGCTTTACCAATGGATCTACGTCAAGAAAGTGACGGATTTCGATTCCATGACGGATATCTCCAAATCTTTTCGTGATGTCCTGAAAGAGGAATATACGTTAGATTTGCCAAGGATTTTCACAAAACAAGTGGCTTCTGACGGCACAATCAAGTTACTTGTCGAAATGGAAGACGGGGCCAAAGTCGAATGCGTTCTCATGCGCTATGACTATGGCAACGCCATCTGCGTCTCTTCCCAAATCGGCTGTTCCATGGGCTGCGCCTTCTGCGCCTCTGGACTCCTCAAGAGGGAAAGGAATCTCTCGGCCGCCGAAATCACTGGCCAGGTCATGGTCATGAACAAGATTCTCTACGAAGAAGGGGAGAACGTCTCCCACATCGTCGTCATGGGAACGGGTGAGCCATTTGACAACTACGACAACGTCTCTAGCTTCATCCACATCATGAACGAAGCCAAAGGCCTTGCGATTGGCGCCAGACACATCACCGTCAGCACCTGCGGCCTTGTCCCAGGCATCAAGCGTTATGGCGATGAAGGTATTCAGGTCAATCTGGCCATCTCGCTCCACGCTCCAAACGACAAGATCAGGAATGAGCTCATGCCTGTCTCAAGAGCCTACAACATGGACGTCCTTCTTGACGCAGTCAAGGAATACATCGAAAAGAGCGGTCGTCGCGTCACCTTCGAATACATTCTCATCAAGGGTGTGAACGACACCATCGAATGCGCGAAGGAACTCTCTGAAAGACTTCGCGGCATCCTTTGCTACGTCAACCTCATCCCGCTCAACCCAGTCAAAGAAAAACCATTCGAGAGATCGCTTGATAAAGACACCAAAGCCTTCTCCCTCTATCTCAACAACCATGGCATCAACTGCACCATCCGCAAGGAGTGGGGCACTGGCATCGATGCGGCATGTGGCCAGCTTCGCGCCAAGTACGTTCTGAAAGGTAGGAACTAGGATGAGACACGGTTCGTACGCTTTCAAAACGGATATCGGAATGGTGAGAACCCATAACGATGACAAAGCCCAGGTCGCGATGAACGTCAATGGCGAGGTCTTCCTCGTCGTCTGCGATGGCATGGGAGGCGCCAACAAAGGCGACCTTGCTTCGCAACTCGCCATCGAGACCATGGTCGATGCCTTCCGCCACAAGAGGAAACACCATTTCGGTTACACCAACAGGAACTGGTTCACCAAAGCGGCCAAGAAAGCCAACGCGGCCATCTATGAGTACGCGGAAAACAATCCTGATGCCAAAGGCATGGGAACCACTCTTGTCTGCGCCCTTATCTCCGACAACAGACTTTATACCTGCTGCATCGGTGACAGCCGTTGCTACATGCTCATCAAGAAGAACGCCTTGAAGCAGCTCACCGAGGATCAGACCTACGTGAACTTCCTTCTCTCGACCGGCAAGATCACCGAAGAGGATGCGGTCTCGCATCCAGATAGGCACGTTCTCATGAATGCCTTAGGCATCTTTCCGTCCCTTAGCCTCGCCTTCAATGAATTCGACTATCAGGGGGAGACGATTCTCTGTTGTTCGGATGGGTTATATAACCAGGTTCCGCTTGATGAGATAGCGAATATCCTCAGCACCGATGAGAGGTGCGATCAGAAAGCCGATTCGCTTATAGCGATCGCAAATAGCAATGGGGGAAGCGATAACATCGCCATCGCCCTTTGGGAGTGTATCAGCAATGATTGAGATTGGAGAAAAGATAGATAACCGTTACAGAGTAACCGGTAGAATCGCCCATGGCGGCATGGCCGATGTCTATGAGGCTTTTGACGTTGTCCTCCACAAGACCGTTGCCCTCAAGATCATGCGCGAAGACATGATGGACAACCCAAAGAACGTCGAGCGTTTTGAGCATGAATGCATCGCTAGCGCTTCTCTTAATAACCCAAACATCGTCAAAGTCTTCGGTCATGGCACCGTTGATGGAAGACCATATATGGCCAATGAGTACGTCGATGGAAGAACCCTTCGCGACAAGCTCAATCTCGTAAGCGGCCATAACCTTTCGCCACAAGAAGCCTGCCAAGTCATGCTTCAGCTCACCGAAGGTGTCAGCTACATCCATGAGCATGGACTCCTTCATAGAGACTTAAAACCAGACAACCTTTTCTACCTTCCAGATGGCAGTGTCAAAATCACCGACTTCGGAATCTCTAGCAAAATAGGGGAGAAGACCTCAGGCGACGCCATAACCGGCACCGTCTATTACTGCGCCCCGGAGATTCTCATGGGTGAGCCTGCCAATGTCGCTAGCGACATCTACTCAATGGGCATCATCTTCTTTGAGATTCTGACCGGCACCATCCCATTTGATGGAGCCACCCCAGAGGACGTCGCCATAGCTCAGATCAAAAAGCACTTCCCGGAGCCAAGCAAGTATCTGGCTTCCATCCCGAAGTCGCTCGATAAAATCATCGTCAAAGCCTGCCGTAAGAGGCCAGAGGAGAGGTACGCCAACGCATTCTTAATGCGTGAGGACATCCTCAAAGCCTTCGCGGACAAGGACAATTTCAAGGAGAAGAAGGGACTTCTAGCAAGACTCTTCGGTTTTAAGTAATATGGCACTCGTGATCAAAACCCCATGCCTTTCCCCATCTTTGCTTGCTTGCACGCCTTTCCACATCAGGGAAGGAATGGCAGGAGCCGAATCGATTGGGGCACCTCTCATCCATATTGATGTCATGGATGGGAAATTCGTCAAGAATGAGTCTTTCGGCGTTGATTTTGTCAAAGATGTCCACAATAAGCATAATATGCTTAACGATACCCATATCATGATTGAGAAACCTTGGGAGAAGATCGATGATTTCATCAAGGCTGGCTCAAACATAATCACTTTCCATCTTGAGGCTTGCCCAAGCGAGAAAGAGGTGAGGGAAACAATCAAGAAGATCCATGATGGCGGTGCGTACGCTGGCATATCCATCAAGCCACACACCTCAACGAACGCTATCCTCCCATACATCAACGACGTCGACCTCATCCTCGTCATGTGCGTCGAACCGGGTTGGGGCGGACAGAAATTCATCCCAGAGACCTACGAGAGAATCGCCGATGTCAAAGCGATGATCAAAGCCAGCGGCTCCAAAGCCCTCCTCCAGGTCGATGGCGGAATCAATGACATCACTGGCCCGGCTTCCATCAAAGCGGGCGCCGATATCCTTGTCACCGGAACCTATCTATTCGGTGATGAAACCCCAGAAATCAGAGCAGCCAAAATCTTAAATAAATAATGATCGACGTTGAGTTAGCACAATTCGCTCTTATCTTTCCGCCAGTCGTTTTTCTTGTGTATCTCCTCTTTTCTTGGGGCGGTTTAATGACGAACAAGCCTGAGAAGCTCTCTTTTCTGACTGGCTTCCCATATGAGGCTTACGAAAAGAAAAAGAACTCGGTTGGGTTCTACGCCCTCATCGTTTTTTTAGCGTCCGAAGCTCTCTTAAACGTCTCGATGTTCGTCAATTTCTCTGACTCCTCGGCCGACATGATCGGACTTCTTGTCCTTTCAGCAACCCTCACCGCCACGATGTTCTTCTTAATAATAAGGATTCATACCTTGACCGCTTCGAGAGAAAGGATTCACCTCACCCGTTTCTATTTGATGGGTTTAGGTTTATTCCTTCTTGCTAGTCTCAACGGCCTCATCTTCCTTAATTTAAGTA
>CAMKAQ010000039.1 GCA_946410525.1 uncultured Caryophanales bacterium
AAGAGCAAAGGCTGGCAGATCGCCATCACCGTTACCACCTCAGTCCTTATGCTCTTGGCCATCATCACCTACTTACTCCTTGGCTTCTACGTCCCATATTACGGATGGTCAGCCTGTTGGATCGTCATCCTCATCCCTATCATTATCGCTTCCATCCTTGAGGCCATCGAAAAGAGAAACCCAAACAAATTCGCCTTTCCGGTTCTCATCGTGTGTGTCTACATCGCCTTAGGAATGTTCTTTGAATTATGGCACCCACTCTGGATACTCTTCCTTCTCATCCCTGTCTACTATGCCGCCATGTCGCCATTCAATAAGAAAGACGAAGATTGCTGCAAAGACGAAGAATGCTGCAGGAAAGAGAAGTACAAGAGCTCTGAAGACGAGGAAAGATACACAAGTCACAAGCGCCGCCCATAAGGGGGCGCTTTTTTTACCCCCTTCGAGAGGCCTTTTTCGTGTTATCATATGCCCATGAAAATTCTCGACCGCAAACTCAGGAAAAAACGCACGCTCGTTTTTGTCGACCTTGAGGGAACGGGATATAGCCACGAGATGATCGAGATCGGCGCCTACTTAACCACCCTCAATGAGGATGGAACCATCAAGAAAGTCCACGCCCCGTTCAAGCGTTATGTCTTGGCCCATAACAGAATCGGCCATTTCGTCGAGAACATGACTGGCATCAGTGAGCAGCTTCTCAAAAAAGAAGGCAGACCATTCGCCGAAGTCCTCCGTGATTTCCGCAAATACGTTGGCAAACATTGGGAAGATGCTCTTTTTGTTACCTTTGGTAACCATGACATGGTCATATTCCATAGGTCCTTAGAAGAGAATCCTGATGCGAGTGAGATCATCGTCAAATACATTACGAGGAACGATTTCGATTTCAGCGCTTTCCTCGCTCCATATGTCCAAGACCAAAACGGCAATCCTCTTTCTCTTGCCAATTACCTCAAAGTCTTCCAGGTTCCTTTTGAAGGAAGGGCCCATGACGCTGTAGCGGATGCCTATAACCTCATGGATCTCTACAAAGCCGTCCTAGATAGACCTGATATCTTAGCGGAAGAGTACGGAAAGACCTTAACCCATTACCACCACGCCCCAGCGCCTGTATCCAAAATCATCAAGAAACTCACAAGCGGCGAAGCCGTTAACCCAGAAGAATGGGACATTGCTGTCGCGGAGACTTTCAAATGACAATCAAGTACCCTGCCGGAGTCAAAGCCCCTACTGCTCCTTTGAAGGCTAAGAAACCTGTCAAAGCCAAGAAGCATATTTTAAGTGCGGCAAACCGCGGCATGGTCCTTGAGAACGAGCTCAACGATTCCTGCTTATACTATAGAGAAAAAGGGATGGCTCTTATTTATAAGAGGCCAACCCCAATCAATATCGTCAAAGTCGATTATTCACACGGGGCCACAATCACCCAAGCGTATTTCGAAACCCAGTCCACGACCGACTATAACGGAGTCTATAAAGGAAAGTATTTGGACTTTGAGGCCAAGAGCACGAAGTCAAAGACTTCTCTTCCTTTGAATAACATCGCTCCACAACAAGTCGATCATCTTGAAGAAGTTATTCGCCAAGGTGGAATCGCTTTCTTCATCATCTCCATCGACTTACTCCATGAAGTCTATTTGATCGACGCGAAATACATCTGCGAGTTCTATAGAAGCAAACCTCGCGCATCTATTCCTGTGTCTGAGATCAAAGAGAAAGGTCACCTCATCAAAGAAGGATATCATCCACGTTTGGATTTCTTGCCTTTGGTGGATGAGTTGTACTTGCAATAAACCGCTAGAGGGCAACCCTCGCAAGCTGGTCTTTGGGCAGAGCATTTGGTTCTCCCAAAGTTGATAAACGAATGATGTACAAAAGAGTGTTCCTCATAAGGGAACGCTTTTTCTAATTTGCGCTCAATCACGCTAAATTCGTCATTTTCCCCTGCAAAACCCAAACGAATTGCGATTCTTCTTACGTGAGTGTCCACTGGAATGACTTGCTCTCCCCTTCTTTCGAGAAGGAAAACTCCAGCGGTTTTGATACCTACTCCAGGAAGAGATGTGAGGGTCTTTTTGTCATTTGGGATTACGCTGTTATACTCGCTAGCCATAACCTTGCCGAGAGCGTTGATGTTCTTCGCTTTGTTGTGATAGAGACCTAAGGTCTTAATATCATTTTCGATCTCTTCGATTGAGGCTTTCCCTAGGGATTCGAAATCTGGAAAGTGTTTGAAGAGAGCCGGGGTGACTTTGTTGACACTCTTATCGGTGGTTTGGGCACTCAAAATGATTGATACCAAACATTCGTAGTCATTAGAAAAATCTAATGCCGTCTTGGCGTCATCATAGTTATCGTGGAGGTAGCTAAGAATAGCGGCTACCTTTTCGTTTTTCATTATTTGCTGCCCCAGAGGTCTTTGGCGATCGCGATGGTCGCCTCGATATCTTTGTCCCAAGTGTCGCTTACAGCGCTGCTTCCTTCCTTAAGGATGTCCTGGGCTTTTCTTGCGCTCTTAAGGGTTTTCTCAATGGCTCTAATCGATTTCTTACCGGATTTGAGAGTGTCGAGGAGAGCGTTCTTGATCTCATCAAGGGTGTATCTGGCATCAAGCCATTCGTTGATGGTGCTTTGCTCTAATGGGGAAAGGCTGCGGTTAAGATGTCCTTCAAAGAAGGAATGGATCTCTGAGAGGGCCTTTTCCCTTGTCTTGTCAGTGAGTTTGCTGGCCTCACGGTCCATGGTCTCTTTAAAGAGGGCGTACACCTTGTCTTTGAGATTGCTCAAAGAGACGGTGAGCTTGCCTTCGACCGTGTCGTAAGTAAGATAGTTCTTTTTGACGAGTTCTGTGAGGTCTTTATCGATGTCGGCAGGTTTGAGATTCATCTTGAGGGCGAGCATGTCGCTGTTGATGAAGGTGTTCCCCTGTTCGATAAGGTGATCGATCATGAGGATGACGGAAAGTTCTTCTTCGGTGAGACCAAGTCTCTTGTAGCAATCCAAAAGAACGTAATGGAAGCTGACTGCATTCAAATACGGATTCTTCATAACGTTCCTTTCCAACCTTTCCTTTCCTCTTCTTTAAGTTTCTCTGGGTTCAATTTCTCAAGCAAATCACGCTTAGATTTGATTGCTTGCAGGGTTTTTTCTTCGATTTCGAAGCCTAGCGATTTTGCAAACCTCTCGGCTCTTGCGATTCGTAACGGGTCTTCCTCAATTCGCTTAACCGGGTCTCCGATGAAGCGGATTAGCTTCTTCTTGAGGTCCTCTTGGCCGCTAGAGAAATCGATGACCTTATATTCTTCATCGAGATACATCGCGTTAATCGTGAAGTCCCTTCTTACGTAATCGAGCTTAGGGTCTTTCACGAATGTCACCTTTGAAGGATGTCGGGAATCATTATATTCCCCTTCTTGCCTCAAAGTCGTGATATCGATGTGTTTTCCCTTATAGGGATAACGAACTGCGCCGAACTTCTTGAAGGTGAAATCCGCCTCAGGGATGAACTTCATCTCTTCTTCTGGAGTCGCGTCTGTGACGAAGTCGAGGTCAGTTATCTCTTTTCCCAAAAGAAAATCCCTGACGGTGCCACCTACGACATAGAGGTGAAAGCCGTTTTTGCTGAAAACATCTTTTAGGAAATCGAAGGCTTCAATTCTCATAAGGGAATTCTATCCTATAACACAAAAAGTGTTAAAGGCAATTGTTCCCTGAAAAAAGCGATTGGGTTTATTTAATTATTTTCCTGATCTCCTCAATAGGGGCGTCGCCTGGGAGGATAAGCCAATCGCCTTTCTCACCAAGAACAATATAAAAACCCTTATGTTCAACAACGCCCTTAGGGGTCATGGTCTTTTTTAACTCAGAAAATCTAGGCGGATAAGCGTCTCTCTCACACTCAGCGTAGATACGTCCGTCCTCGGTAATTGACATACTGCATTTGCCGTAAATATATGCGCCACCATTCATTTTTACTTTAAAAGCCATGATTCCTACAAACGGAGTCAAAACTGCATAGCCAATCAAAGGATAGAGTCCTGAAGGCCACTTATACACAAAAGAAAAAGCGGATATTACCCCTACCGCAAGATAAAGGGCAAGCAGGATAAAGAAAAGCAGCACTAGCCATCTTCTCTGCCATCGCCCAATTCTCACAAAGTCTTTTGGTGATAGCTCATATTTAAACGTGTTATCCATTACAGCCTCGCTCCAAGAAGATCATATAACTTTCTAAGAAAGTTTCCGGGACATATCCTAGCAAAAGCAAAGAAAGCAAATCAAGAGACTAGGGCAAATAAAAAGGCGACCCGAAGGTCGCCTAGATGTCATTAGAAATTCTTAGTTGAGTTTCTCTTTGAAGGCTTTGGAGACCTTGAAAGCGACGGTGTTGGAAGCTGGGATCTTGATCTTCTTCTGGTTGGATGGGTTGGTTCCCTCGCGGGCAGCGCGGGCTTTCTTTGAGAAGATACCGAAGCCAGAAAGTTTGACTTCTTCACCTTTAACAACAGCGGCTTCGATGACTTCGAGAACGGCGTCAACGGCAGCTTCTGCGTCTCTCTTCGAGAGTTCGGCCTTTTCGGCAACAGCTTCGACTAATTCAGCTTTATTCATTGGGACATTCCTCCTTTGCTAAATGGTCATAAAAAAAGTAACACCTTTTTCTTTCTTTGACAAGAACAAAAAGTCATTATTCATTCGATACCATCGGCTTTTTTGACAAATTAGTAGATATTTGGTGAAAGGGCTTTCATTCTTTACAATGTTCAAAAGTGAGCATTCATCGAGCTTTTTCGCCTAAAAAACGACTAAAAGTGGCATCGTTGCTATATTTACTTTTTTCCAAGAAGAAAGTTAGAAAAAGTTATTTTTTCGCCCTGTAAATGATGTTCACAGGGGTTCCGTCGAAATCGTAAGCGGCCCTAATTTGGTTCTCAAGATACCTCGTATAAGAGAAATGTGCCGACTTCGGAGCGTTGCAGAACATGATGAAAGTCGGTGGGCAAACCGCACTCTGATTGGCGAAAGAGATCTTTAATCTGGCGTGGTTGAATTCAGGGGCAGGATTGAGGTCTTGGGCGTCTCTGATGATGTCATTCAAGACGTTGGTTGGGATGCGGCGGTTATAGGCCTCATGGACCTCAAGGATCTTAGGAAGGATATCCTGGCATCCAAGTCCTGATTTGGCGGAGGTGAATAAGATTGGAGCGTATTCCAAGAACTTGAACTGCTTCCTGATCTCTTTGGTGAAGCCCTCCTTGGTGAGCCCCTTCTTCTTTCCTTCGTCCCACTTATTGACCACGACTATGATGGCCTTGTGGTTATCGCAAGCATATCCGACGACATGCTTATCCTGTTCGATGATGCCTTCCTCAGCGTTGATCAAAAGGAGAACGATCTCACTTCTCTCAATGGAGGCTAAGGCTCTTAAAGCGGCATATTTATCAATCGCTTCGAAGATCTTTCCGCGTTTGACTAAGCCGGCTGTATCAATGACAACGTAGTTCTTCCCGTCTCTGGTGAATGGGGTGTCGATTGAATCGCGGGTGGTTCCGGCGATATTGGAGACAAGGGTTCTTTCACTGGCAAGGAGCCTATTGGATAAAGAGGATTTGCCAACGTTAGGACGGCCGATCAAACAGAAAGTGATCGCATCGCCATAATCTGGGGCTTCTTTCTCTGGGAGTTTCTTCACGACTTCGTCGAGAAGGTCGCCAATGCCGATACCATGCGCGCCAGAGACAGCGATCGGATCACCTAAGCCAAGGGAATAGAATTCCCCGGTGTTTCCGTATTCCATGATGTTGTCGATCTTGTTGACGACGAGGACGATTGGCTTTCCGCTCATTCTGAGCATCTTGGCGATATATCTATCGTCGCTTGTGAGGCCTTTGTTGCCATCAACGATGAAAGCGATGATGTCCGCTTCCTGGATGGCTACCTCAGCTTGGGCTTTGATAAGGTCTTGGAAAGGCACATTAAAAGATGTGAGGCCGCCTGTGTCGATGACGGTGAACTCTTTGGTTAACCAAACGCCTTTCCCGTAAATCCTGTCTCTTGTGACGCCTGGGGTTGGCTCAACGATGGATTTGCGTTCTCCGACGATACGGTTGAAGATGGTGCTCTTTCCTGCGGATGGAGCGCCTACTAACGCTAAAACGCCTAATGACATGGAATCTCTATACCTGTTTTCTCTTTGATGACGGCCAAGACGGCGTCGACAGACTCTTCGATTGTCATATCTGAGGTGTCGATTTCGACAGCATCCTCAGCTTTCCTAAGTGGAGCGAAGTCGCGGTGAGAGTCAATGTAATCGCGCTTCTTCACCGATTCGGTGATTTCTTCGAGAGTGGAAGGGATTCCCTTCTCGAGGTTCTCAATATATCTACGTTTGGCTCGACATTCAACTGAAGCGATTTGGAAAATCTTCACATCAGCGTTTGGAAGGACGTAAGTTCCGATGTCTCTGCCATCAAGAATAACATTCTTGCTGTTGGCCATTTCTCGCTGCATATCGACAAGGGCAAGACGGATTGGCTTCATCGCGGCGATGTAGCTGACTTTGCTTGAAACAACTGGTTCGCGGATGATTTTGCTGACATCCTCTCCATTGCAAAGAACGGTTCCATCTTCCTTGAGGTCGATCTTGAGGCCTGGAAGGACTTTGACCGATTCTTCTTCGATCTCTGGATTGAGTCCGGCTTTGATGACGGCATAGGTGACCGCACGGTACATAGCACCGGTATCGAGATAGGTGTAATTAAGAAGCTTTGCCACCCTCTTGGCGATGGTGCTTTTGCCAGCAGCAGCTGGTCCGTCGATAGCGACTGTGATGAATCTTTCCATTTTCTTTTACCTCATGACCCAGAAGAACCAAGCACAGATGAGTCCCGTGACAACGAGGAACGTCACCGCAAGCTTAAAGATAAGCATGTTGCTCCTTCTTCTTTGATAAACCGCATATGGGGTTGCTTTGGCGTTACGAACGTTGCCTGAGAGAGCATTTGAGGCTTTCGCGCTGACGTTCATCTCGGCTAAATCGGACATCGAAGCGATCTCAGTGTAGTCTTTCCTCTTGGGGAACTTCTCAGGAGGAAGTTTTTTGATTGTTTCCCTGTAGTGGGCCCACTTCTTTGTTCTCGATTTCATAACTAGCAAGAAATATTATCTCTTGAAAAGAGAGGGAAAGAAACACCCGACCTATATTTAGGGACAATAGAGGGGTGTGAATATTGACTTTCGGCATGGTCAATTTACAATAAGTCATACCAACAAAGGAGAGTTATCCAACATGAAAAAACTTAAAGTCAACGCTGACGCCTGCATCGGCTGCGGTCTCTGCGTCAACATGGCACCAGACGCCT
>CAMKAQ010000040.1 GCA_946410525.1 uncultured Caryophanales bacterium
GATTTCGAGTTAGGGGAGTACCAAGAGATTGACATCGCCTATCTCGTCATCGCTTTAAAGAGGGCGAAAACCTACAAAGAACAAATGGAGTTCCTTAAGAACAACCTCTGTTTCGTTAAGGGTTGGGCGGTCACCGATGTTTTGAACCAACACCTAAAAAAGGCCACTTTTGCAGAGTATTTTCCATTTTTTGAACACTTTGCGAAGTGCAAAAACACCTACGAAGTTAGGTTTGCTTATATCGGGATGCTCAAACACTACGACAGCCCGGACATAGAAAAGATTGTTCCTTTCCTCCGCTACAACGAAGAATACATGATCATGATGGCGGAAGCCTGGCTTCTTGCCACAATCGCGATTAAGAACAGCGATTTTGTTTATGGCCTTTTGAAGAACATGGATGATGTGGTCCTCAGAAATAAGACCATTTCCAAAATGAATGACTCCTTTAGAATCTCGAAAGAAGATAAGGTGAGATTCAAAACCCTTAGAAACTAATCTTTAGATAAAATGAAGCAAACGTTTGTAGGACGGGATTTTTGAATTTACAATTAAGTTAACCAAAGAAAGGGAAAATAAATGAAAAACAAGAAGTCTATTTGGTCAACCATCATTTTAATCGTTGCCTTAGTCACCTTAGTTCTTTTGGTGATTTCTGTTGTTTCAACGATTATGGATCTGGCAAACGTTGAGGCAGCCGTTAGGGCGGAAGCCGAAAAACAAGGCGTTGATGAAGAAGCTGCGATTGTATTAGCAATCGGTCTCGCACAAGGCGCGATTATTGCTGGTTTGGTTATCGGCTCGATCTTTGATGTCCTCGAGATCATCGGCGGTTTATTGTTCTCGCTCAAAGGAAAATGGGGGATGTTCTGCATCGTCATCTCCATCCTTGGCGTTCTTGTTTCTGGCTATAACCTCTACAGCTACATCGGGAACAAAGCAGGTGCCGTAACCATCGTTCTTGCGGTAGTCAGCCTTCTCTTAAGCCTTCTTTACTGCGTCGCATGCTTCATGCACCGCAAGGAAAACCAAGAAGCTTAATCGAAAGACAAAAACTAAAAGGTGCCTTAGCACCTTTTTTGTTGCTTTGCTGACGTACATAAGAGGCGGTTGGTATAATATAGGCAGAACATGAAAAAAATAGTTGCCGCAATCGCCTTGTTTTCGTCGCTTGTTCTTTTTTCCTCGTGCTCAAGTAGGGGAGGTAGCCTAAAAGGCTATAACCAAGAAACCAAGCAGGCCATTTTGGATTTGGTCAATGAATATAAGAACACCGAGAACGCTTATGTCGTAAGTGATTTTGACAACACGACCTCTATCTTTGATATCGCCTACCAGTGTTCCGTCTATCAGCTTGAGACGATGTCGTTCAATATCCCAAAAGATGATCTCGAATCGATTTTGAAGACCTCTGTCGTCGAGAGTGAAACCTTAAACAACTGCGTTGAAGATGTTGTTTCCGCTTATTCTCATCTAGTTGATTCCTATGGAACGTTCACCGCTTCCGGCATGTCTTCTGATTTATCAGAAACCGTTCATAAAGACCCATACTACTTGGAATTCTCCACGAAGATGATGAGCCTTTATGCTTTTGTCGAAGATAATAACCCAGACGTAGTTGGCTATGAGTGGATCATGTATTGGTACACGAACATGAGCGAACAAGAAGTCTATGACATGTTCAAAAAGTCATGCGAGAAGTACAAAGATGTGGACACTCAGAAAGTGACTTGGACTTCACCAAGCACAATTCAGAGCAAGACAGGTGTCGTTAGTGAATCGATACTCCTTGGAGTATCCGTCACCGACAGCGTCAAAGGTATGCTCAAAGAATACGCAAACAACGGAATCGATACTTGGATCTGCAGCGCCTCTCATATCGATGGTGTGCGTGCTGCGGTGGACGCCTATGGCTTAAGCGACAGAATCACCGGTGTCATTGGAATGACCCAGAAGCTTGAGAATGGCAAATTCGTTCCTGCCTATGAATATGAGACAGGTTATCCATACCTCAACAAAGGCAAAGGTGTTTGGGAAAAGACCAATAACCCAATCAAAGCCTTGCCAGGAAAAGAAGGGAAGGTAACGGCCATTAAGAACGCTTTATACCCTCGCTACAACAACAAACAGCCTTTGGCTGGGTTTATGGACGCTTCAGGAGATTTCAATTTCTGCACCGAATTCAAGGACATGAAGATGGTCATTTGCTACAACAGGGCAAATAGGAAAATCACCGAAGGTGCGGGCTTAGTCGCTATTGCCGCGATGTATCAGAAAGGCCTAGGGTTGACTTTGAATGCCGCTAACAAAGCGGGAGATACTCTGTATCTTCTCCAGGGTCGAGACGAAAACGGCAAGAGAAGCCTAAGGGAATCCAACTACACAATTAGATTTGGCGAGACAGAGGAAAAGCTCTTCGCTAACGAGGACAATTTCACCCTCTTCGATTACCTCAAGAACAAGAACATGACCATTAAGTCTTTCTTCGATACCTTTGCCATCAAGACAAGCGCCTCCGATAGC
This sequence comes from uncultured Caryophanales bacterium, assembly GCA_946410525.1. Lineage (GTDB taxonomy): Bacteria > Bacillota_I > Bacilli_A > RFN20 > CAG-826 > UBA4951. The sequence continues at coordinate 2,524 of CAMKAQ010000040.1, forward strand.
GTGATCGGAATCGCGCACGGCCATTTAGACTCGTATTCCGGATATCACAGCGTCTAGACTCAGGCCGCTTAACCCCTTTCCCACGGAAGACAAAGAAGATTCAAAGAACTAAGGCGCGCAAGGCGCCTTTTTAAATGTGGGGAATGTATTGCTTTTCAATCTCCGTTTGTTGTAGAACTTACCATGGGCGTGTTGCAAAGCAACAAGCCAACATTCAGCAGGAGGTAAGGCCATGTTACAGATTAAGAACCTTTCCAAAGCCTATAAAACCAAGGGTGGTGTAGTCACCAAAGCCCTTGATGGCGTCACAGTCGATTTCCCAGAAAGAGGACTCGTTTTCCTTTTGGGTAAATCAGGCTCTGGCAAATCAACGTTACTCAATATGATCGGCGGACTTGATCGCCCAGACTCAGGCGAAGTCGTCGTTAAAGGGAGAAGCTCAAAGGATTTCTCTCAGAGTGACTTCGACAGTTACCGTAACACCTATATCGGATTCATCTTCCAGGAATACAACGTTCTCAATGAGTTCAACATCGAGCAAAACATCGCCCTCGCTCTCCAGCTTCAAGGCAAAAAGAACGATAAAGCCGCAGTTGATGCTCTTTTGAAGGAAGTCGACTTAGAAGGCTTCAACAAGAGAAAACCAAACACTCTATCGGGCGGCCAGAAACAAAGAATCGCCATCGCTAGAGCCCTTATCAAAGACCCTGAGATCATCATGGCAGACGAACCAACCGGCGCACTCGACTCCGTCACTGGCAAACAGGTTCTTGAGATTCTCAAAAAGCTTAGTGAGAAGAAACTCGTCATCATCGTCTCCCATGACCAGGATTTCGCTGAGGAATACGGCGATCGTATCATCGAGCTTAAGGACGGAAAGATCATCAGCGACAAAACTAAACAATATGTCGCCCCTGAAACCTTAAACAAAAACGTTTCTGTCGTTAACGGCAACATCATTGATATCAAAGACTCAGCCGAACTTTCCGAAGCCGATTTCAAAGAGATTTATAAGCTCATCAAGAAGCAGAAAGGCGAAGTCCTTATTTCCGCCGGAGAAGCGAACGTTGAAGCCACCAAGAAAGCCGTAAGAATCAACGAGGATAATCAAAACAAGGTCTTCAACGAAACGACCAACGTCGACATGAAGGAGTATAACGGCAAGGAGACAAAGTTCATCCGCTCCCGCATGCCTTTTTCCCGCGCTTTCAAAATGGGCGCGAGCGGTCTTAAAACCAAGCCAGTAAGGCTTGTCTTCACCATCTTCCTTTCCGTTGTTTCCATGACTCTCTTCGGAGTGGCCTCCACTTTGATGTTATACAACCCTAGCTATTCCCTTGCCGTTGGAATGGAAAACCTCGACAGAACAAGCGAAGCCATCGTCAAGAATTACCGCTTCACAAGAACCCAGGAAACCATCGACGACGCTACGGGTGAGACCATGCGCGTAGCAGATGGGTGGGAAAGCTTTGGCAACGATTATTTTGGAAAAGCCGAATTAGATGATTTGAACAAGAATAACGGCGATAAGTTCATAGGAGTTTATTCTGGTGCCTCGGGTGAGCCGTATGGTGGCAACTACGCTACTTTTTACGTTGGATCTCCGTCGGGCGAGGCGAGGGACTATTACTCTCCATTTAAAGCTTTCTGCGGTTTTAGCGACGCAAGCGCCTCGTGGATCCAAAGCAAAGGATTCTCTGTCTATGGACAACAGCCAGTTAATGAGAATCAAATTGCCATCTCCAATTACGCTTTTGATTATTTCAAAAACAGTGGCTCTTTTGGAACCGTTAGCTCCTATAACGACATCATTGGAAAGCAACTTGAGATTTCCATGAACGGCAAGTACGGGAGGAACTACTACAATATTACGGGCGTCTACGATTTTGGCCCTATCCCAAGCAAATACGATTCTTTGAAGACCGAAAGACCGGCGATTCAAAGCACAGAAGAAAGAAGCAACGAGGTCTCTGCTTTCGGCGCTTTCTTAGAAAACTCCCTGTATACGACTTGCTTCGTTTCCCCGTCTTTTATAGATAAGTATGGCGAATACACATCCGATGACAGCTATTACATCCGTACGGTCTGTCCGCACGGAATCGTGTTTGGCACCGAAGACGAAATATCTAACAACTATCCTAGGATCGAACAGGAATATAGTTACGATGTAACAGCGATTTTTGAAGATCTAGAGAAGGATAAGTGCGAGTTTTACGACGCGAGCTTCAATAGTATTGATGCCCCTCAATTAGCGGATGACGAAGTCCTTCTTTCGTACCAAGACTACTTCGCTGAATATTTCCGTTCGGAATACTTCTACGAAGTGAATATGCTGGCTAGAGATGCCAACTCCTACGCTAGTTTCGACCCTGATTTATCAGCGTTTTTCCAACAGGTAGATTTGCCGTCTGAAGAACACCAATACAAGGAGGCCGCGGCTGCTTATTCCAGGCTCCGCAATGCTTCTCAAGGCGCAGAATACCCAGATGGGTTTAATCCAGAAGACGACAAAGCCTTGGTTATCTCTGTTCTTAAAATATTTGCTAAAAGAGGCTATTCGCTCTATTACCTATCCAATGTCATAGAACTTATTGAAGGTTATATCAGCAGGGGAGGAACCGCTCCGGATGATTGGTATGTCAGCGGCGGCACAAATAAAGCCCGCCAAGAGCTTGAAAACACGGAACTCCAAGGACGCGAGCTAACCTCATTAAAAACTTATCTCCAAGGAGTCATTTCCAATGATTCTGGGATGAGCTATGTTCCTGCCGTTGCCTTCGCAAGTTCCCTCTATTCTGTTTCAAACAATTACGCGAACTCGGAGAAAGTCAGAGCTGCTTTTGAAGGAACCGGTTATTCAAGTTGGTGGTCGTTCTCTGAATATCTACAGGCCAGCAACTATTCGCCAGAGAGCATTGAATTGGTTAAAACTTTCAGCAAAAACCTCTTCAAATCGATTTACGGAACCGATATTGCTGACAGCGAATTCACCTCTTTCTTTGGTGGGGTCGACAAGATTGAGCCGTCTTTCGGCGAAGCAGAATTAAACCTTCCTGAGAAATACTATTCGAAAGACTACACTGGCCGCGTCAAGACTTATAAAGTCAAAGGCTTCATTAACACTGAGGAAGGCTTCTATGCGAAATGCGCCACGACGAGAAACGCGATAAGAGACTATCTCTATGAGTCTTATTCTTGGGTCGATAAAACCGAAACCGATTACGTTTCCCCTAGCGACGCAAGATACTCCTACCTCATCGCCGTGACTGACTATTCTCAGAGCGATATCGATCTTTTCCTGACCGACTATGGTAGCTATTTCTTCCAAATGACAAACCAGGTTTATGACAGCCTCTACATGTATACGGAAATGGTCTCTTACCTTAAAACGGTCTTCCTCACCATAGGCGGAGTTACTGGCGTATTTGCCGGTCTTCTCCTTCTTAACTTCATCTCCGTTTCCATCGCTAGCAAAAAGAAAGACATCGGCATCTTACGCGCTGTCGGCGCCAGGGGGAGCGACGTCTTCAAAGTCTTCTATTCGGAAAGCGGAATCATCGCTGGAATCTGTTTCGTCTTATCGACTATCGCCACCTTCATCGTCTGTATGATCCTCAACAGAGAGATGATACATTCAATGGTCGGCATCCCTCTCTTCGATTTCGGTCCGCTTAGCATATTGATCGTTCTTGGAATCAGCATCGTGTTCAGCTTCGTTGCTACTTTCTTGCCGGTCTTGCTTGCCGCAAAGAAGCCCCCAGTCGAAGCAATCCGCGCTCTATAATCATCGTTTTTCATTCGAAAGCGCCGTCTCGTACGGCGTTTTCTTTATAAATATGAAAAATCATTCATATTATTGTTGAAATATGAACAAACATTCATATAATAATGCCCGTAGGGAGTGATACAATATTCCCGCAAACCTATGAGCGAAATACCAAACGAGAAAATCTTGACCAAGATGGAAGAGCTCCTCAATGTGGCCAGCGACTACACGAGGCTAAAGATCCTCTATGCGATCATGGACGAAGACAAATCCGTCTCCACGATCGTAGAAGAAGTGGGCGCCAGCCAGTCTTTGGTATCCCATCAGCTTAAGGTTCTTAAAAAAGCCAATTTGGTTGCCACCCACAAGGAAGGTACCAAGGTCTTCTATAAGTTAGCGGACGAACATGTAAACTCACTCCTCAAAGTCGTGCAGCAGCACGCGGAAGAGTAACACACATGATCGAAGAGAAAGATAAACACCATTGCTGTGACCATGATCATCATGACCATGGCCACGAACACCACCATCATGATGATGAGTGCGAATGCCACGCCCATCACCACGAGGAAGAGCACGAACACGTACACAGAGGCGGCTGTCCATGCTGCCATCATGACGACGACGAAGAGGAAGAGCTGACCAAAGGCCGCCTTGCGTTTTTAATCTGTCGCTTAGCGGTAGGCCTGATTCTTGCCTTCCTTGGCTTATTCCTTTGGAATGAGCAAAACCTTAGGGGGATGGGCCTATCCGACATGGCCGCCCTTTGGGTCAATTTCGCTATTATGGCGGTTGCCTATTTGGCTGTCGGTTATGACATCCTTTGGAAGACCATCAAGCATTTCAGGCACATTAAAGACCTGTTTGACGAAAACACATTGATGACGATTGCGACGATCGGCGCTTTCTGCCTCCGCTTCTTCGGAGAACAGCAAAACGAATTCTTCGAAGCGGTTATGGTCGTCTTTCTTTACCAGGTTGGCGAGTTATTTGAAGACATCTCAGTTGATAGAAGTAAGAAAGCCATCGAAGATGCTGTTGGCTTAAGAGCCAAGAAAG
>CAMKAQ010000041.1 GCA_946410525.1 uncultured Caryophanales bacterium
CAACTTCGAGAAGTTCAACCTTACCTGGGATGCCCTTGATGGCGCTACCGGTTATAAGGTCTTCCTTGATACCGACAAAGATTTCTCTCAAGGCGCTACCACCTTCGAAGTCACCGAACCAAGCGTTGAGATGGATAACCTCTTCTGCGACAGCACTTACTACTGGAAAGTCGAGACCGCTGACGGCGCCCATGACTCCGCCATCGGCTCCTTCAAGACCAAAGGACACTTCCGTAACATCAGTGCCGCTCCTGCCTATAACGTCCGTGACATCGGTGGCAAACACACCCGTGACGGAAAGAGAATCAAACAGGGTCTCATCTACCGTGGATCCGAGCTTATCGACGCTGAACTTCAGCCATCACTTGGCAGCCAGCACGGCGTCACCCTTGACGACGTCAATAAAGCCCTCTTCAAAGATGAGCTCCACATCGGCTTTGAGTTCGACCTCCGTAAGGCCGACGCCATCGGAAACCAGGTTGGCTCCTCTCTTGGTGCGGACGTCGAGTACGAGCGTTTAGCTCTCGGCTCCTTCGCTGACCTCTGGAACAACATCTCCGCTGCCGATCTTAAGAGATCCGTCGAGATCTTCAAGAACGCTACCCCAGATAAGGCCGTTTACTGCCACTGCTGGGGCGGTGCCGATAGAACCGGAACCCTCATCTTCATCCTTGAGGCCACCCTTGGCATCAGCATGCTTGAGGCCTGCATGGACTACGAGTTCACTTCCTTCGATAACGGCGCCCACGAGAGATATCGTGACAGAGCCGTCCAGAACTACGACTTCCCTAAGTTCATCAAGGCTGTCTTCAACTGCCAGGAATACGCTGAAGGCAAACCTCTCAAAGACATCTGCGAAGAGTGGATGCTTGACCGTGGTGTCGAACAAGAAGACATCGACGCGTTGAGAGAGAACCTCCTCGAACCAGTCCCAGGCTACGTCGCCGAATAAAAATAGACGAACCCAAGACGCGATCCCTTCTCCTTAAGGGTCGCGTCTTTTTTCTTCTCTCCAATATGGAGTTTTGATATCAAACCATTCAAAATATTATCCGGAGGCAACACATATGAAAGAAATCAAATGCCCGAAGTGCGGTACGGTCTTTACCATCGATGAAGGATCGTATAACGAGATACTCGAACAGGTGAGAAAGAACCACCTCGACGAAGAGATAGAGAAGACCAAGAAAGCGGTGGAAGAGAAGTACATCGCCATTTTAGAAAGCGAAAAGACGAAGCTCCTTTCCGAAACCAAAGACAAAGAGAAAGCCAAGGACGAGAGAATCAGCGAACTCCTCCATAAAGTGGAGTTACTCGAGAAATCAAACCAAGACGAAGTGGCCAAGGCCCTTTCAAAGAAAGACGTTGAGATCGCTGAGCTCAAAGGCAAGATCAACTTGGCCGAAATGGAGACCAAGAACAAGGTGAATGAGGCCATCGCCAAAGAGAAAGAGATCCAGGAGAGGCTCAAAAGAGAGAAGATTGAGCTCGAAGGCAAACTCGACAGTGACAAGAAAGAATTCCTCATCCAGCTCAAGGCCAAAGACGAGCAAGTGGCCTTCTACAAAGACTACAAAGCCAAGCAAAGCACTAAGGACATCGGTGAGGACCTTGAGAAGTATTGCCACAACGAATTCGACAAGATTCGCGCAATAACGTACCCACGCGCGTATTTTGAAAAGGATAACGACGTCGTTGAAGGAACTAAAGGTGACTTTGTCTTCAGAGATTACGATGAGAATGGCACTGAATTCCTTTCCATCATGTTCGAGATGAAAAATGAGAATGATGAGACTGCCTCAAAACACAAGAACGAGGACTTCTTCAAGAAACTCGATGAAGACAGAAAGAAGAAGAACTGCGAATATGCCGTTCTTGTTTCGATGCTTGAGCCAGACAGCGACCTCTATAACAACGGCATCGTCGATGTTTCATACCGTTACCCGAACATGTACGTCGCCCGTCCTCAGTTCTTCCTCCCGATCATTGCGTTACTTGATGCCGCGAGCAAAAAGAACAGCAAGGCTTTGGCCATCATCGAAGAAGAGAAGCAGAGGAACATCGATGTCACGAACTTCGAGCTGAAGCTTGGCGAGTTCCAAGCCGCTTTCGGGAAGAACTACGAAACCGCGACCAAGCAGTTCAATAACGCGATCGAGGAAATCGATAAGACCATCACCCATCTTCAGAAGGTCAGGGATGAGCTCACTAGAAGCGGAAACAACCTCCGTCTAGCTAACGATAAGGCCCAAAGCCTCTCTATCAAGAAGCTCACGAAAGACAGTCCTTCCCTCAAAGCGAAGTTTGAGGCTATCGACACTGAGGAGAAGTAAAGACCAAAAAAGAGAAGGCGCCCTAGCGGTGCCTTTTTCTTTTGCTTTCAGCAAAGCGATAACCTAGAATGGTTTCCATGAGCAAACAAAAAGAATCCCTTCAGCGGCAGCTTTTGCACCGTAATTTCCATATACCTAACCGTCTATACAACTGGTTCTACCATCTCATCATGGTGGACATCCAGCTTAAGAAACATAACCCAGTCGTCCATAGGATCGATGATCCTCGCACTGAGAAAGAAGGGGCCATCGTCCTTTGGAACCATCTTTCGAGACTCGACCACTCATACATCCAGGCCGTCATGTATCCTCGCCCATTCAACATGGTCGCCGGATATTGCGAGTTCTTCAGAAGCCACCTCCAGTGGGCCTTCAAGAGGATGAGCATCCTCCCAAAGAAGAACTTCTGCGTCGATGTCTTTGGCGTTAAGGCCATTCTTTCGATCATCAAGAAGAAAGGCATCGTCACGATGTCCCCAGAAGGACTTGCGACCGTCACCGGCATCAACGAGAACTTCATCGAAGGCGTCGGCAAACTCATCAAGCACTGCAAGGTGCCGGTCTATTTCGCAAGATTCGATGGACAGGCTCTTGTCGCTCCAGTCTTCTCTAAGTATTACAGGGAAGGCGGAAGAAGCGAGGTCACCGTCTATAAGATGTTCACCAAAGAGGACATCATGACCCTCTCACCAGAAGAGATCGAGGATAAACTCAGAACCGAATTCGGCCATAACGATTACGAATACCAAGAGAAGAACCATTTCAAATGGAACACCAAAGGGCAGGGGTGCGATGGAATGCATGACATCTGCTATAAGTGCCCTTCCTGCGGCGAAGAGTTCCATATGCATGGCGAAGGAGACGTCATCAAGTGCGATGCCTGCGGATTCGAGGCCAAGTGCAACGAATATCTTGAGCTCATCCCAAACAAAGAAATCAAAGACATGCCTAAATACCCTTCCGATTGGGTGATCATGGAAAGGAAAGACATCATCAAGCAGATCAGAGAGAACCCTGATTTCTCTTTCTCTTTCAAAACGACGATCGGCATCCAGCCTCCAGACCATTACGTCAAGAGCAAGGACCACGCCGCAGAGGTGGTAGGGGAAGGCACATTCACTTTGGACCACAAAGGAATGCACTACGACGGAACGAAGCTAGGACAGCCATATCACATCGATCTTAGCTATGAGGTTTATTACCGTCTCATCTTCGAAGTGAACACCCACATGTTCGCCTTATATATCGATGACGAATACGTCGAATTCCTCCCTGAAGGGCCAGTCGCATTCAAGGCCGATCTCATCTGCTCAGAGATGAATAGGCTTCACTATAAGAGCTGGCTGCCTCTTGAGAGAGACAAATATCTTTACGAATAAAGGAAAATGGGAAGCGGTGGCTTCCTTTTTTCGTCAGTTTAAGCAAAAAGTCAAAAAATAATTATTGAAGAAAATTTCGTGATTTCGCTATCCACATAACCCAGCGTGTCAAAATCCATATTAATTCGGTGTTGACAAGGTTTTTTCTCGCGCGTATAGTTCAACCCGTACGCTGAAGTGGGGGAACCCTCTTCTAGCGACTAGAGAAAAAGGAGATTGCAAAGAATGCCAACAATCAACCAACTCGTCCGCTCTGGTAGAAAGAATTTAATCAAGAAGTCCAAGTCACCAGCCTTGGGCAAGAGATGGAATTCCCTTGAGAAGAGCGAGACCAACCAGCCAAGTGCCCAGAAGCGCGGCGTCTGCACCCGTGTCGGCACCATGACTCCTAAGAAGCCAAACTCAGCTCTTAGAAAATATGCCCGTGTCCGTCTTAGCAACGGATACGAAGTCACCGCTTATATCGGTGGTGAAGGACACAACCTTCAGGAACACAGCACCGTCATGATCCGTGGCGGCCGTGTCAAAGATCTCCCAGGCGTCAGATACCACATCATCCGTGGTTGCCTTGACTGCGCTGGAATCGAAGCCCGTCGTCAGGGACGTTCCCTCTACGGAACCAAGACCCCAGAAAAGGGCGGAAGCAACTAATAAGGAGGAAAATGAACAATGTCACGCAAAGGTAAAATCGAAAAACGCGATGTCCTCCCGGATCCAGTTTATAATTCAAAGCTCGTCACCCGTCTCATCAACCGCGTCATGTACGACGGCAAGAGAGGAACCAGCCAGACAATTATCTACAATTCCTTCAAGCTCATCGAAAAGAAGACCGAGAAACCAGCCATGGATGTCTTCGCTACTGCTATCGCGAACATCATGCCAGAGGTTGAGTTAAAGGTCCGCCGCATCGGCGCTGCCAACTACCAGGTCCCAGTTGAGGTCTCCAGCGAAAGAAAACAGACCCTCGGACTCAGATGGCTCGTCACCTACAGCCGCCTCCGTGGTGAGAAGACCATGGAAGAGAAGCTTGCCGGTGAGATCATCGATGCTGCCAACGGCGCTGGTGCCGCTGTCAAGAAGAAAGAAGACGTCCACAAGATGGCCGAGGCCAACAAAGCCTACGCCCACTATCGTTGGTAAGGGAGAAGACCTATGGCCGAGAACCTTATCAAGGAAAGCGACGTTTACGACCTTCCCCACACTAGAAACATCGGTATCATGGCCCACATCGATGCCGGTAAAACCACAACTTCCGAACGTATCCTTTATTACACCGGACGTACCCACAAGATCGGTGAGGTTCATGAAGGCACCGCCGTCATGGACTGGATGGTCCAAGAGCAGGAGAGAGGCGTTACCATTACCGCTTCCGTTACCACAGCTTTCTGGAAAAACCACCGTATCAACATCATCGACACTCCTGGGCACGTTGACTTCACCGTTGAAGTCGAACGTTCACTTCGTGTCTTAGACGGCGCCGTCACCGTTCTTGATTCCAAGAATGGTGTTGAGCCTCAGACCGAAACCGTCTGGCGTCAGGCCGACGGATTCCACGTTCCAAGGATCGTCTTCTGCAACAAGATGGACGCCATCGGTGCGGACTTCTTCATGTGCTTAGACACCCTCAAAGAGCGTCTTGGCGTCAAATATGCCGCCTTCCAGCTCCCAATCGGACGTGAAAGCCAGTTCACCGGCGAGGTCGACCTCGTTGGCATGAAGGCTTACTACTACAGCCAGGATAAAGACGAGGCTCCTGTCGAGAAAGAGATTCCAGACGATCTCAAAGACCAGGCTGCCGATTACCACCAGAGACTTCTCGAAGCTCTCGCCGAATACGACGAAGAGTTCATGATGATGGTCCTTGATGGTCAAGAACCAAGCGTCGAAGACATCAAGAGAGTCGCCCGTAAGGCCGTCCTTACCGCCGAATTCTTCCCAGTCTTCTGCGGAACCGCCTTCAAGAACAAAGGCGTCCAGCTCCTTCTCGACGCTGTCATCGACTACCTCCCATCCCCACTTGATATCCCAGGTGAAAAGGGAACCAAAGGTAGCGAGGAATACGTTTGCAAAACCACTGACGATGCCCCATTTGTTGGCTTAGCCTTCAAGATCGCAACCGACCCATTCATCGGCCGTCTTGCCTTCGTCCGTGTCTACCAGGGCCAGCTCAAAGCCGGTTCCTACATCTATAACAGCTCCCGTGGCGTCCAGGAGCGTATCGGCCGTTTGGTCCTTATGCACGCCAACCACCGTCAGGAAGTCAGCGTTCTCCACGCTGGTGAACTCGGTGCCGTCGTCGGTCTCAAGTCGACCACTACCGGTGACACCCTCTGCGATGTCAGCGAGAAAGTCGTCCTTGAATCCCTCACCTTCCCAGAGCCTGTTATCGAAGAGGCCGTCGAGCCAAAAACCAAAGCCGACCAGGAGAAGATGGCTATCGCTCTTCAGAAACTTGCTGAAGAGGACCCAACCTTCCGTGTCCACACCAACGCCGAAACCGGTCAGACCATCATCGGCGGTGTCGGCGAGCTCCAGCTCGATGTCCTTATCGACCGTATGAGACGTGAATTCAACGTTTCCGTCAACGTCGGTCGTCCACAAGTCAACTACCGCGAAACCATCCGCAAAGAAGCCGAAACCCGTGGCAAATACATCAAACAAAGTGGTGGCCATGGTCAGTACGGCGACGTCGCCATCAGATTCGAACCAAACCCAGGAAAGGGCTTCGAGTTCGTCGATGCGACCGTTGGCGGATCCGTTCCAAAAGAGTTCATCAAGCCAACTCAGCAAGGCTTGGAAGATGCCTGTGGAAGAGGCCTTATCGCTGGCTTCCCAGTCATTGACATCAAAGCTACGCTTTTCGATGGAAGCTACCACGATGTAGACTCCTCGGAAGCTGCTTATAAGATCGCCGCTTCCATGGCTCTCAAAGAAGCCGCTACGAAGTGCGATCCAATCATCTTAGAGCCAATCATGAAGGTCACCATCACTGCCCCAGAGCAGTACTATGGCGACGTCATCGGCGATGTCACCCGTCGTCGTGGTGAGATCCAGGAAGAGAATCAGCGCGGTGTCGCCAAGATCCTCACCTGCATGATCCCACTCAGCGAGATGTTCGGTTACGTCACCGACCTTCGTTCCCTCACCCAGGGTCGTGGCAACTTCATGATGAGCTTCGACCACTACGGACAAACCCCACGCTTTGTCCAAGAGGCAATTGTCAAAGAGAGCGCGTCTCACTAATAGGTAATACCTATTGCGAAACGAAAATGCTTGCTCTATGATTAATTTGCTGCTTTTCTAGAAAACCATTTTTGGAGGAAAAAACACAATGGCAAAAGAGAAATTCAATCGTGACCGTGTCCACGTTAACGTTGGTACCATCGGCCACATCGACCACGGCAAGACCACTCTTACCGCCGCCATCTGCCACGTCCTTTCCCTTGTTGGCAAAGAGACCGGTGGTGTCGAAGGTAATGCTAAAGACGTCGGCTACGGCGGAATCGATAGCACCCCAGAAGAGAGAGCTCGTGGTATCACCATCAACTCCGCTCACGAAGAGTACGAGACCAAATCCCGTCACTACGCCCACGTTGACTGCCCAGGGCACGCTGACTA